>NZ_JBAKHT010000024.1:0-95213 GCF_036906755.1 Micromonospora sp. CPCC 206171
TAGCCGGACGTGTCACCCACGTCCCGAGACTGATCTGTCACGCAGGTCCTGAGACTCGACATCAAAACGCCAGAGCACATTGACCTGCCAGCGGCTGCATACCCCTCTGACGGCCCCCACCCCGCTCTTCACCTCGGTGATCAAGAAATGTGCGGCAGAACCCGCCGCCCTCACGGCGACGCAAACGTCCTGACCATCGAGGCGAAGCCGAGGCGAGGGCGGACGGGGTGGGGGTCAGGCGTCGACCAGGTGGCCGTCGCGCAGGGTCAGGGTGCGGTCGGCCAGCTCGATGAGGGCCGGGTCGTGCGTGGCGACCAGGGCCGTCATGCCCCGGGCGTGCACCACCGCGCGCAGCAGGTCCATGATGGAGCGCCCGGTCTCCGAGTCGAGCTGGCCCGTCGGCTCGTCGGCGATCAGCAGGGCCGGCTCGTTGGCCAGCGCCCGGGCCACCGCCACCCGCTGCTGCTGCCCGCCGGAGAGCTCGTACGGCCGCTGCGCCGCGTGCCCACCCAGCCCGACCAGCTCCAGCAGTACGGCCACCCGCTCCTCCCGTTCCGCCGCGGGCACCCGGGCCAGCCGCAGCGGCACGCCGACGTTCTCCGCGGCGGAGAGGATCGGCACCAGCCCGAAGGTCTGGAACACGAAGCCCACCGTGCCCCGGCGCAACCGCAGCAGCTCGGCCTCACCGGCGGCGGTCACGTCGTGCCCGGCCACCCGCACCCGGCCACTGTCCGGCCGGTCCAGCCCGCCGACCAGGTTCAGCAGGGTGGTCTTGCCGGCGCCCGAGCGGCCCCGGACGGCCACCAGCTCACCCCGGCCGGCCGAGAAGGAGACGTCGCGCACCGCGTGCACGGCGTGCTCACCCCGGCCGAAGGTGCGGCTCACCCCCTCCACCCGGACCACCTCGTCGACGACGGCCGCGGCACCGGCCGGGCCGGCGGAAACCTGCTCGCTCATGCGTCACTCCCATTCGGTTCCGGCGTGCGGTCGCCGGGGCGGACCTCGACGTGGTCCGGTTCGAGGTTGAGGCGGACCCGGTCGCGCAGCGCCAACGCGTCGACGAAGGACGCCGGCAGCTGCATCCGGCCGGCCCGGTCGAGCACGGCGTACTCCTCGCTGACCAGCTCGGTGCTGCCGTCGGCGCCGATCCGCGCCGTCCGGCGTACCTCGGAAGAGGTCCGGCCGTCGCGGATCGCGACGGTCCGGCGGACCTGGGTGGCCACGGCCTGGTCGTGGGTGACCACCACGATCGTCACGCCCAGCTCGGCGTTGATGGTGCGCAGCGCCGCGAAGACCTCCGCACCGGTGGCCTCGTCGAGTTCACCGGTCGGCTCGTCGGCGAAGAGCACCTCCGGGTCGTTCGCCACCGCCACCGCCACCGCGCAGCGCTGCTGTTCACCGCCGCTGAGCTGGCTGGGACGCCGGTCGGCGCAGTAGCCCACCCCGACCAGGTCCAGCAGCTCCTCGGCCCGCCGCCGCCGGGCCCGCCCGCCGCCGGCCCGGCCGGCCAGCTTCATCGGCAGCTCGACGTTCTCCCGCGCGGTCAGGTACGGCAGCAGGTTCCGGCCGGTCTGCTGCCAGACGAAGCCGACCACGTCCCGCCGGTAGCTCAACCGTCGCCGGTGGGAGAGGGCGAGCAGGTCGTAGTCGGCGACCCGGGCGATCCCGGCGGTCGGGGTGTCCAGCCCGGACAGGATGTTGAGCAGCGTCGACTTCCCGGAGCCGGACGCGCCGACGATCGCCACCAGCTCACCCCGGTCGATGACCAGGTCGAGCCCCTGCAGGGCGACCACCTCCACCCCCTCGGTCTTGAAGATGCGGACCAGGCCGTCGCAGACGATGTGCCCGCGCAGGCGGTCCTGCCCGCCGGCCCGCTCGGCCGCACGCTGCGCGGCCCGCCGCTGCAACGCGGCCAGATCCGGTACGGCGGACGTCTCGGCGGTAGCCGTCATCTCAGCTCTCCTCTCCGAGCCGGAGCACCTCGCCGAGGCGCATCCGACGGTTGTTCACGGCCTCGACCGCGACGGCGAAGGCCAGCGCCAGCAGGGCCAGCCCGAGCACCCCGGCCACCAGGCCGGGTTCGAAACGCACCGTCACCGGCGCCCCGCCGGTGAACGTGGACAACCCCAGCACCGGGTTCAGCAGCACCGGCAGCAGGGCGCCCACCACGGCGCCGGTCAGCACCGAGACCACCACCAGCGGGGCGAGTTCCACCAGCAGCAGGCCCCGCCATTGTTGGCGGGACAGCCCCATCGTGCGCAGCCGGGACAGCACCTGCGCCCGGCCGCGGGCACCCGCGAGCACCGCGAACGCCAGCGCGAGCAGCCCCAGCAGGCCGCCGCCGGCCGCGCCGGTGGCGAAGCCGAAGACGAGCAGCCCGTTGACCCCGCTGCCGCCCAGCCGCTCCCGCTCGGCCGCCCAGGTCGTCACCTGCGGGGGCAGCGGTCGCTTCCCGCCGGTCACCGCGCCGCTGGTCTGGTAGCGGGTCTGTCCCTCCTCGGCGACCCGCGCCAGCGCCGCCGGGTCGACCGTGGCGTCCCCCGCGGCGAGCAGGAACCCGGTCGGCGCGAGCGGATGCGGGGCGTTGGCGGGCTGCCCCGGCCAGGGCAGCACCAGGAATCGTCCGGTCCCGCCCGGGATCAGCGGGAACTCCGCCGCCGTGCCGGCGACCCGGAACGGCAACCGGTTGCCCTGCACGTCCACCCAGCCGGGCCGGCGCCCCGCGCCGTCGGCGAGCTGCGCGTCGGCGAGGGCGGCGGCGAAGTCCGGCGACACCAGCGCGGGCAGCGCCGTCGCGACGTCCCCGCCGGCCCGCAGCGCGGCGGGCACCACCAGGTCGAGCCCGGAGCGCCGGGCCACCTCCGCGAAACCGGCGGGCTCCACCAGCAGCACGTACGCCTCGCCGGCCCCGCCGGGGCGGCCGTCGGAGTCGGCGTAGAGCCGCTGCCCGGGAGTGGCCAGCACGGGGGTGACCGCCCGGATGCCGGGCAGCCCGGCCAGCTCGGTCGCCGTGTCCGGGGCGAACCGGTCGCCGCTGACCAGCGCGTCGGCCGGCACCGTCCGGGTGACCGCCCGGTCCCGCCCGTCCTCGATGCCGACGGCGACCACCCCGCAGAAGGCCGCCGTGGCGACCGCCAGCACGACCACCACCAGCGGCGCGGCCACCCCGGCCCGGCCGGCGCGGGCGGTGCCGAGGAAGGCGACCGCGCCGCGCGCCCGCGCGGCCAACCGGCTGAACAGCCGCAACGGCCACGGGTACGCCCGCAGCGCCAGCAGCGCGGCGGCGCCTGCGAGCAGCACCGGCACCGACACCAGCAGCGGGTCCACCTCGCCGCCGAGGACGAGACCCCGCCTACGCAGCAGGAACGCGGCGAGCGCGGCCAGGCCGACCACGGTCACCTCGACGGTGAGCCGGCCCGCGCCGCTGCGGGCGCGCAGCAGATCTGACCGGCCGCCGCCGTCCCGCTGGCCGGTCAGCACCGCCACCGGCAGCGCCAGCGTGGCCAGCACCGCCGCCGCCACGGTCAGCCGGCTCGCCGCGTCGGGTGTGCCGGCGCCCAGCGGGTCAGCGGGGAGCAGGCCACCGAGCAGCCACCCCGCCACCGCGGCGACCGGCACCACCAGCAGCGACTCGGCCAGGCCCCGTCGGACCACGGTGGTGGTCGAGCCGCCCCGGGCGCGCAGCAGCAGGTACTCGTCGCGGCGGCGGCGCACGGCCAGCCGGGCGGCGAGCACGGTGAGGCCGGCAAGGGTGGCGAGCACCCCGGCGGCGATGACGGTCAGCAGCGTACGGGCGGCGGCGAGCGAGTCCGCGTACTGCCGCAGCGGGATGTCGACGCCCTGGGCGAGCAGCAGCCCGGCGGGGCGCTCGCGATCGAGCTGGGCGACGCCGTCGACCACCGCGTCGAGCCGACCCGGGGTGAGCCGCTCGGCGTCGATCCGGTACCGCCAGCCGAAGCCGACCGCCCAGCCGGCCGCCGCCCGGTCGTCGAAGCCGGCGTCGTCGGTCAGCCCCACCAGTTGGAAGGGCTCGCCGTCACCGACCGGTGGGGTGAGCCGCAGCGCCGAGGGGAGCGCGTCCCACGCACCGCCGCCGGCGTCGACCGGTCGGAACAGCCCGACCACCGCGACGGTGGTGGCGGCGTACTCCCGGCCGTCTGGGGCGAGCAGCGCCAGGTGCAGCCGGCTGCCGGCGCGCAGGCCGAGCTGCCGGGCGACCGGTTCGGCGAGCGCGGTCTCCACCGGCGCGGCCCGGTCCGCCCCCTCGCCCGGCCAGCGGCCGTCGACCAGGGTGGCCGACTCCGACAGTCCGGTCATGGTGCGCAGGCTCAGGTCGATCAGCCCCTCGTCGGGGGTCAGCTCCGCCCCTTTGAGCCGGCCGAACTCGGTCTCGGCGGTGTACCAGCGCTCGCCGACCACCTCGCGCACCGGTGCGGGCATCCCCGCCAGCAGGGAGTCCAGGCCGGCCCGATGGTCGGCGGCCACCCCGGGCTGGCCGGGCCGCGGCTGCGCCGGCCGGGTGTAGAGCATGTCGCGCCGGGGTCCCGGCAGGTCGGCGAACTGTTCGCGCAGCCCTTGGCCGGACAGCCGGTCGGCGATCCGGGGCATGCCGGTGACCAGCAGCGCGGTGACCAGCGCCAGCACCGCGAGGAGCAGGAAGTGCCCCCCGTACGCGCGCACCCGGCGCAGCACGGCCAGGACGCTCATCGTTCTCCCCCGATCCGCAGCTGGACCGCCGCGACACGTTGCCGGATGCCGGTGGTCAGGACGGCGCTGCACGTGAGGGCGGCCAGCAGCAGCCCGAGCCCGGTGAGCCCGATCGGCGTCCACGGCAGGCTGAAGGCCGCCTCCGGCACCGGTCGGCCGGCGCTCGGGGTGAGGATCACCAGTGGTGCCATGGTGGCGCCCACCCCCGCGCCCACCAGCAGGCCGACGGCGACCCCGATGCCGGCCAGGAAGGTCTGTTCGGCCAGCATCGCGCGGGCCAGCAGGGGCGGCCCGGCGCCGAGGGTGTGCAGGACGGCGAACTCGGCGAGCCGGTGCCGGGCGGTGGCCCACACGTCCACGGCGAGGCCGACCAGGGCGAGCAGCACCGACCCGAGGGCTGCGGCGAGCAGCCCGGTCCGCGCGCCCCGCCAGTACGGGTCCCGGCCGGCCTCCTCGGCCACGGCCCGCCGGTCGAGGACCGTCACGGCCGGCAGGTCCCGGATCGCCGCCGCCGCAGCGGCGTGCCCACCATCGTCGGTCCGTACCCACCACTCCGGCACCGGCCGGACGGCGGCGCGCTGCCGGATCAGCCAGTCCGCGGCGGCGGGCAGGTCGATCAGCATGCCCCCGCCGTCGGCCACGCCCGGCACCGCGTCCAGTTCGCCGACCACCCGCACCGGCACGGACGCCCCGGACAGTGGCAGCGGGACGACATCGCCGAGCCGGACGTTCAGGGCCGCCAGCACCTGCGGGGTGACCAGCGCCGGCACCGGCCGGCTCTCTCCCACCGGTACGACGGCGAAGCGGACCGTCGGCTGCCGGGCGAAGCGGCCGCCCTCCGTCAACGTGATCCGGTAGTCGGCGTTCACCCCGCCCGCGGTGACGGCCGTCGTCGGCACCGGCGTGTCCAGGACCGCGTCCACCATGGACCAATCGCCGTCCAGCACGACCGGCCGGGAAGTGCCGGCCGCGTCGGTCACCCGCAGCCCGTCGATCCGCAGCCCGTAGCCGGGGGCCGCCGCGTCACCGGCGTCGGCCTGAAAGCCGGCCACCCGCCAGGCGCCAGGGGGCAGGTCGACGGCGAACGGCACCGGGCGGTCGACGAGGGAGTCGGTGGTGGCCAGCGGCAGCGCCAGAGCCAGCCCGTCGGCCCGGGCGAGCAGCACCGACGCCTCGATCCGTTGGGCGGTCACCGGCTGGCGTACCGGGGTGCGGACGGTGCCGCTGAGCTGCCGGGCGTCGGCGGGCAGCGGGACGCCGGCCGGGGCGTCGCGGTCGCGCGCCAGCCGGGCGAGCAACTCGCCGGGCGGCCGGTCGGCGAGCCGGTCGGCGATCCGGGCCACGTCCGGCGCGGCGGTCGCGTCCAGGGCGAGCACGGTGGTCGGCAGGCTGTCGCGGCCCAGCCGCACCTCGTCCCGCCAGGCCGGCAGCACCTGCCGCACCCCCGGCACGCCGGCCAGGTGGGCGGCCCGGTCCACGGGCGCGGCACCGCCGCGCTCCGTGACCCGCAGGTCGGCGCCGACGCCGTGGTCGGCCTGGTCGGTGTGCGACCGCTCCCAGGTGCTGACCAGCGACCAGGCCAGGGTGCTGCCGCCGACGGCGAGCGCGAGCAACAGCACCGGCCCGGCGTGCGGGCGGCGGCCCGCCTGCCACATGCCGAACATGGTCGCCGTCCACGGCCGCCGGTCGACGAACCGTTCCGCGACCCGGGTGGCCGGGGGCAGCAGCCGCAGGGCGAGCACCGCCCCGGCCAGCACGCCGAGGGTGGGGGCGACGGCGAGCAGCGGGTCGATGCCGAGCCGGCCGCCCGCGCCGGCCAGCGGCGAGGAGTACTGGCGCAGCTGCGCCCAGGCGAGCAGGGCGAGCAGCACCAGCGCCAGGTCCACCCCGGCCCGCTGCACGGTGGCGGCCCGGGTGGGGCGGGACCGGGCGGCCATGTCGGCGACGTAGCTGCCGGCGCGGCGCAGCGCCGGCAGCACCATGGCGAGCAGGCAGCCCACCGCCGCGGCGAGGGCGATCGCCCAGACCGCCCCGGCACCGCCGTCGTCCAGTCGGAGGCCGGCCGGGCCCTCGCCGCCGCTGATCCCGCGCAGCGCCGCGCCGGCCAGCGGCGGCGCGAGCAGCGCGGCCGGCAGCACCACCAGCGTCGCCTCCCGTACGGCGAGATTGGCGAGCTGTCCCCGGCCGGCTCCGCGGGCGCGCAGCAGGGCCGTCTGCGCCCGGCGGTCCTCGTTGAGCAGCGCGGCGACCAGCACCAGCGCGTAGCCGCCGAGCACCACGATCAGCAGTAGTGGGGTGAGCAGCGCCGAGCGGCCCACCAGGTCGGCCCGGCCGAGCCGGTCGATCAGCCGGTCCAGGCCGGTGACACTCTGCGCGGACGAGCCGAGACCGGCTTTCTCCGGCACCTCGACGGCGGCGGTGGCGACCGCCTGCTGCACCTCGGGCAGCCGGCTCGACGCGACGCTGCGCAGGTCCGGCTCGACCACCCAGGAGACCGAGGTGGAGCCGGGGAAGGTGCGGGCGAAGTCGGCCGGGTCGAGGGCGAACGGGCCGTACGAGTCGCCGTCGTCACCGGTGCCGCTCACCCCCGGCGCGAGCTGCCAGTACGGCGCGGCCAGGTCGCGGGGGCGGAAGATCCCGGACACCACCACGTCGGCCGCGCGTCCGGAGCTGCGGTCGGTCATCGGCACCTGGGTGCCGGGGGTGAGCCGCAGCGCGCCGGCGACCCGTTCGGGGACGGTGACCTGGGTCGGGTTCGCCCCGGCGACGGGCCAGGCTCCACCGACCAGCTCGGCGCGGCCGGCGAGGTCGTCGAGGGTGGCCAGGTCGGCGAAGACCGGGTCGTCATCGGTGCGGGCGGCGCCGAGGTCGCCGGTCAGCTCCCGGCCGGTGCCGTGGCGGGCGCCGGACACGACGACCGTCGCCCCGCCCAGCCCGCCGGCGAAGCTGTCCCGGACGGCCCGGTCCCGGCCGGCGGCCTCGGCCGCGTCCCGGCCACCGGACCCGCTGATCAGCAGGCTGCGCTCGGCGGCGGGCGCCGCCGCCAGCATCGCCCGCTGCCCGGCGTCGATCGCCCGCTGGTTGTAGTCGGACAACCCGGTGACCAGCGCGACGGCGACCAACGCCGCGACCGTCGCCGCCGCGAGCAGGCCCCGCGCCTCGTAGGCCCGCCTCCACACCAGCTTCATCCGTACGCCTCCCCCGGGGCCCTCGCTGGGCCGGTGACCAGGTAGAGCGGGTACGGGCCGGAAAAGGTTCGCGCCCTTTACATGATCGTTATCCGACGCCGTCCCAGTGCAGGCCGGCCAGCGTGGCGGCCGCGCGCAGCGCCTCGGCGAAGCGGGCGACGCTGCCGTTGAGGGCGGCCAGCTCGTCCGGGCCGAGCAGCACCACCGGGCCGCCGTCGGTCACCGCCAGCACGCAGGGGGTACGCCCCTCGCTGGCCGCCCGGACCGCCGGGCTGCGCTCGTTGAGGTGCACCAGGTCCACCGGCACGCCCAGCTCGGGCACGAGTTCCCGCCACTCCCGCTTGCGACCGAGGCCGTGGTGGGTGACGTCACAGAGCGGACACGAGGTGGTCCCCCGGACCTTGCCGACCAGGTACGTCAGTTCGCCGCGCAGCCCGCCGTCGGCGTGGTAAACGCCGACCAGTCGCCGGACCACGCCCGAGGTGGAGGTCATGCCGGCCAGTGTGCCGGACGTCGACCTGCGCGGACAGGAATCGGCGCGCTCAGTCGGTGGCCAGGTCCGGCCGGTGCTGCTTGATCCACTTTTCGACGTCGGACTTCCGCCACACCTTGCCCTGCATCAGATCAGCGACCGGCTCGGGGAAGTTGCGGTGACTGGTGATCACGTAAACGCGCTGCTTACTGATGTTGCCCAGCATCACGCGGATCTCGTGCGCTCCCACCAGCTCCATACAGCGGACGCTCAGTCGGCCAGCGAGTCCGGCCGGTGCTGCTTGATCCACTTTTCGACGTCGGACTTCCGCCACACCTTGCCCATGGCCAGGACGGCGATCGGCTCCGGGAAGTTCCGTTGATTGGCGATCACCGACGCGCGCTGCCGGGAGACGCCACCGAGCATCTCGCGAATCTCCGACACGCCGACAAGCTCCACACGTTGACGATGACAGCGCCGCAGTCGCCACACGGCGACAACTACGCTGATTGTTGACGTAGACAACAAGACCGGTCAGCATGGGTGCATGACCATGCCGCACACCTCCGCCGTACCGGACCGTCAGCGGCGGGCGGTGCGCCCGCACGTGCCGATGCGGCCGCTCTGGCTGTGCCGGGTGTGCGCCGCCGCCTGGCCGTGCCCGCCTGCGCGGCTACTGCTCGGCATGGAGTACCGCCGGGACCCAGTGGCGCTCTCCATCTACATGGCGGGCTGCCTCTTCGACGCCACCGCCGACCTGATCAAACTCAGCCCGAACCCGGCCCCGTCCCCGGCGGACCTATTCGACCGGTTCCTGGCCTGGACGGCCCGGCGGCGGGCGCAGTAAGGCCCCGATGAACGCCCGCCGTATCGCGTCCATTGCTGGCACCGTTGCCGCCACCGTGGTTGCCGCTGTCGGCAGCTACGACCACATGCCGACCCTGGCCTTGAGGCGGGCCAGACCCCTTTCCTGGCAACCGTTCTGCCGCTGTCGTAGACGGAATGATCCTGGTTGCCACCCTGGCCCCCGGGGACGGTAGGCGGTCCCGCTGGTCCGACTGGTTGGCCTTCCTGGTCGGCGTAGCCGCTTCCCTGGTCGCCAACGTCATAGTTGCCGACCCTGACCCGGTGGCCCGGGTAGTTTCCGCGTGGCCTGCCGTGGCCCTGCTGCTCACGGTTGAGGTGTTGGCCCGTTGCGGGAAGGGTGCCGCCGTTGTTCCGGCGGAAGTTGTTACCCGGCAACGGAAAACGGCCCCTGAGGGCCCGGAGGTTGCCGCCCCTGCCGACATCCGCCGAAGGCTCTACGGATGGCCCCAGCGGCTCCGTAGCCCCGGAACCTGAGCGGCCCCGGAAGGTCCGTCGCCCGGTGGCGGACACCCGCCGCCTGGCCGTGGCGATGCTTGCGGAACCCGGGGCCAACCGTGAGCGGGTTGCCGCCGCTCTCGGGATCACTCCCCGGAGGCTCCGCCAAGTCCTGAACGTCGCCGGGTAGGTGTACGGTCCGCGCCATGGTTGCCGTCAAGCTGTGGCACATAGCCGTGTGCGTCGTGTTGTCAGCCGTGCTCATCGGCGGTTTGGTCCGGCTCCTGGTGAAGAGGGCCAGCCGCCGGTAGCGCGGGACCGTTCGGCACGCAGGAAGGATCATGGTTCTTGAGGGTTGTTAGGGACTCCCCCGGAGTGTGGGTTAGCACCGTTGAGCCGCCCGTTACCGCCGCCGCCCTGGCGGAGCTGATCGCCCAGGTTCCCCCGGAGTCTGTGCTCACTGAGGTACTGCTAGACCCTGACGGGGACCTGTTCGCCACGTTCGAGCTTCCCGACGTCTCCTGAGTCCAGCCGTAGCCGGGGGCCCGTTCACGGGCCCCCGGCTACCCGCAGCTGCCACCCACGGCCGGACCGCACCAGATAACCGTCGGGCGACCGTTGGCCGCCTCAACAGCGGCCATCGCATCAGCGATAGCGTCGTGCGAAATCCTCGGGCTTCCGCCCCTTGGGGCGGTGTTTTACCTGGTCCGGTCCCGGTCCTTGGAGGGCTGCACGCGCTTCGGCTCCCCCGGCATCTTCGGGTGGTCCGGCGGGTACGGCATGTCGCCCTGGCCGGCGGACGCGTCGCGCTCGGCCCATTCCAGCAGCGGGGTGATGTCGAACGGCGCGTCGTCGATGCCGGCGTGCGGGTCGCCCCGCTCGGCGAGCCGGGTGGGCACGCTGCGCAGGTCGAAGTCGTCCGGCTCGACGTCGGGCAGCTCGTCCCAGGTGACCGGGGTGGAGACGGTGGCGCGGGCGTTGGCGCGCAGCGAGTAGGCGCAGGCGATGGTGCGGTCCCGGGCCATCTGGTTGTAGTCGACGAACACCCGCCGGCCCCGCTCCTCCTTCCACCAGGCGGTGGTGACCAGGTCGGCGCGGCGGCGCTCCAGCTCGCGGGCGAGCGCGATGGTGGCCCGGCGCACCTCGGTGAACGTCCAGCGGGGCTCGATGCGCAGGTAGACGTGCACGCCCCGGCCGCCCGAGGTCTTCGGCCAGCCGGTCGCACCCAGCTCGGCCAGGAGCGCCCGCACCTCGCCGGCCGCGGTCGCCGCGTCGGCGAAGTCGGTGCCGGGCTGCGGGTCGAGGTCGACGCGCAGCTCGTCGGGGCGGTCGACGTCGGCGGCCCGCACCGGCCACGGGTGGAAGACGATGGTGCCCATCTGGGCGGCCCAGGCCACGTGGGCGAGGTCGGCCGGGCAGAGCTCGTCGGCGCTGCGGCCACTGGGGAAGCTGATCTTCGCCGTGCGCACCCACGGCGGGACGCCCCGGGTCGGCACGCGCTTCTGGAAGAACATCTCCCCCTCGATGCCCTCGGGGAAGCGCTGGAGCGTGGTGGGGCGGTCCCGCAGGGCGCGCATGATCCCGTCGCCGACCGCCAGGTAGTAGTGGAAGACGTCCGCCTTGGTGAAGCCGCGGCCGGGGAAGATCAACCGGTCGGGACTGCTCAGCCGGACGGTGTGCCCGGCGACCTCGATCTCGGTCACCGTAGCCTTCGAGGAGCCGCCCATTCCGCGACCATATGCGACGCCCCCGACATCCGACGTACCGTTGACGGGTGAGTCTTGACAAGAACGAGCTGCCCCGCACCGAGGAAGAGTGGCGGGTCCGGTTGAGCCCGCAGGAGTTCCGGGTGCTGCGCGAGGCCGGCACCGAGCCACCGTGGACGGGCGAGTACGTCGACACCAAGACCCCCGGCGTCTACCACTGCCGGGCCTGTGGCCTGGAACTCTTCTCCAGTGACACCAAGTTCGACTCGCACTGCGGCTGGCCGAGCTTCGACGACGCCATCCCCGGCCGGGTCAAGGAGATCGAGGACCGCACCCTGGGCATGAGCCGTACCGAGATCCGCTGCGCGCGCTGCGACAGCCACCTCGGGCACGTCTTCCACGGTGAGCACTTCACCCCGAAGGACACCCGGCACTGCGTCAACTCGCTGTCGATCCGGCTGGAACCGCGCACCGAGGCCTGACCCACCGGGCACCGGCGAGACCGTGTCGGCCGCCCGGGCCGGCTGATCGACTCCGTGTCGGCGAGGTGGCGGTGTCCCGGTCCCGCTCATACCGCCGTTCCGGCGACATGGAGTCGATCGACGACCGCGTGACCTCGGTCGTGTGGGTGGCGTGGCTACCGGCCGGCCGGCCCCGTCAGGAGCCGCACCTCGGCGGTACGGGACTGCTCGACCCGCCCGGCCAGCTCGCGCACCCGTGGGCTGGTCGCGGTTTCCCGGTGCGCCCGGGCCAGGTCGGCGGCCTCCTGCTGGTGGCTGCCGAGCAACCGCCGCAGGACGGCGTCCGCCTGGCCGGCCGGGGCCTCGCGCAGGCGGGCGAGGTCCGCGGGGGCGGCGAGGTGACCGCTGTGGTCGTGCCGCCCGGCGGTGGCGGCCGGCCCGGCGTCGCGCAGCCAGGCGCGCATGGTGGCCAGCTCGTCGGCCTCGGTCACCTCGATGGCGGCGACCAGGGTGCGCAGCTCGGGGTCGGTCACCCGGTCGCGCCCCAGCCGGACGATCTCCATCGTCTGCTCGGTGTGGGCCACCATCATGGTCAGGTACACCACGTCGAGGGTGCCGAGCGCGGTGTCCGTCGGGGCCGCGGTCGCGGGGCGGGTCGCCTGCGGGGTCGGGGCGTCGGCGCAGCCGGCGGCCGGCAGCAGGGTGGCGAGCGCGACGAGCACCACCGCCCGTGCCACGCCACCCCTGGCCGGGTCGTGCCGAGGGGCGGATGCGGCCCGCACCGGCACGGGCCGTACCCGTCCGGTCAGACCTGCGACCACAGCGCCGGCACATTCGGCGGTTCCCAGCCCGGAAGCGCGGTGTGCGCCTGCCGGCACCGGTAGGTCAGCCCGTTGTAGGTGACCTGGTCACCGACCTGGTAAGCCCGACCCGCGGTCCACGTGCCGCCGGGGGCGGGCGGCGGGGTGGTGGGAGCCGGCGGCGTCGGGGTGGGTGTCGGGGTCGGCGTCGGGCTGGGGGCCGGACCGCCGCCGCCACCGATCTGCACGTCCACGCAGGAGTAGAACGCGTTGGCGGTGTCCGCGATGTTCCACACCGCGAGGATCTTCTGCCGGCCGGAGAAGCCGCCGAGGTTCACCGTGTGCGACACGGTGGCACCGGGCTGCTGCCCGCCCCCGTTGAAGACGCCCACCCGGGTGCCGCCGATGAAGTACTCCCAGTTGCTGGTGGCGTGCCGGGCGGTGTTGGTCCAGGTGAACGTCACCGAGCTGCCGACCGACGTGGCCGGCCAACCCCGGCTGTCGTCGTTCAGGACGGCGAACTGGGCGATGTTGGCGTGGCAGTTGCGCAGCCCCTTCGGGCCCTCGACGCTCTGCGGCTCGTACTTGATCTGCCCGCAGTCGGGCACCCGGTTCTGCGCACAGAGCGCCTGGCGGCTAGGCGGTCCGGAGACGTAGCCGTGCGCCTGGGCGGGGGCGGCGACGGCGAGCGAGGACACGACGGCACCCGCCGCCAGGACCGGGACGGTGACTCTTCGACGCATGATGGCAACTCCTCGGCTCGGGCCTGCTGAAGGTGCCACCAAACATAATTTAAACTTTGTTAACAGTAAAGACTCCTGTCGATTAAACTCATCGACGCTTGTGAGCCTGGCCGGTGCTCACAGGAGCAGCAGGCTGCCCTTCTCGTCGACCCGGTCGGCGGAGTCGTCGTCCAGCCAGACGCCCCCGCTGGCGAGGTACCGGAAGCGGTACTCGCCGGGGCCGAGCTTGACGGTCACCGTCCGGGTGCCGTCGCGGCGGACGACCAGCTCGTGCCGGCCGGGCTCCCAGCCGTTGAAGCAGCCGACGACGCTGACCGGGCCGGGCGGGGTGTCCCGGGGCAGGCAGAAGGTGACCCGGGTCTGGTTGCCGAAGAGCTTGTTGCGCTTGATCACGTGATCCTCCGGGGTCGAGGCGGTTCACCAGGCCCAACGCGCGACACGCCGGGGGCGAAACGCCGTCCGGCCGGATCCGGTCGCGGCATTTCGCCCCCAACGGCCCCGCCCTGGCGCACCCTGATGTCACATGTCCTGATTCGGGGGGTTTTTGATCGTGGCTACCTGTGAGGTCTGCGGCAACGAGTACTGGATGGCGTTCGAGGTGCGCACGGTCAGCGGTGACACGCACACCTTCGACTGCTTCGAGTGCGCGGCGCAGAAGCTGGCGCCGATCTGCGAGCACTGCGAGGTCAAGATCCTCGGCCACGGCGTGGAGGTCGGCGGCCGGTTCTTCTGCTGCGCGCACTGCGCCCGGGCCGAGGAGGCCCAGGGCGCCGAGATCCGCGACGCGGTCGGCGCCCGCCCGGCCTGACCGCGCGCCCCGGCCCGCACCGGGCCGGGGCTCTCCGGGGTACGCGCCACGGCGCGGCCTACCATCGCGGGATGCCGCCGCCGACCACTCAGGTCCGGGTCGCCGCCTTCGCCGACCTGGCCGCCCGCACCTTCCACGACCTGCTCCGGCTGCGCATCGACGTGTTCGTGGTCGAGCAGCACTGCCCGTACGCGGAGCTGGACGGCCGGGACGTCGAGCCCGGCACCCGGCACCTCTGGCTGGAGCGCGACGGCGCCGTGCTGGCGTACCTGCGGATCCTGGCCGACCCGGACGGCGCGGCGCGGATCGGCCGGGTGGTGGTGGCGCCGGCGGCGCGCGGCGGCGGGCACGCCGGCCGCCTGATGACCGAGGCGCTGCGGCTGGTCGGCGACCGGCCGTGCGTGCTGGAGGCGCAGTCGTACCTGGTCGACTTCTACGCCCGGCACGGCTTCGCGGTGACCGGCCCGGAGTACGTCGAGGACGGCATCCCGCACGTCCCGATGCGCCGGCAGAGCCGACCCGGCCGCCCGGGAGACATTGACGGATAGCGTTTTCCCGTGGGAGCCTGCGGGGCAGAGCCGTCGCGGGAGCCACGCAGGGGTTCGGGAGGGGGCAACTCCCGGCCGTCCGGGCGTCGTCGACCGACACTCCAGACCCCGGAGGCTCCATGTCCGTCCTGCTGCGCAGACGCCCCACCCCACTGGTGGCGGCGCTGCTCACCGTCGGCGCGATCGTCGCGCTGCTGCTCACCACCGCCCTGGCCCGCTCCGCCTCCGCTCACGGATCGGTGGTGGACCCGGCGTCACGCAACTACGGCTGCTGGCAACGCTGGGGCAGCGACTTCCAGAACCCGAAGATGGCCACCGAGGACCCGATGTGCTGGCAGGCCTGGCAGGCCGACCCGAACGCCATGTGGAACTGGAACGGCCTGTTCCGCGAGGGCGTCGCCGGCAACCACCAGGGCGCCATCCCGGACGGCCAGTTGTGCAGCGCCGGGCACACCGCCAGCGGCCGCTACAACGCGCTCGACACGGTCGGCGCCTGGAAGACCGTGCCGACCAGGACCAACTTCAGGATCAAGCTGTACGACCAGGCCAGTCACGGCGCCGACTACATCCGGGTGTACGTGACGAAGCAGGGCTTCAACGCCCTGACCAAGCCGCTGGCCTGGAGCGACCTGGAACTGGTCGGCCAGATCGGCAACACCCCGGCGGACCGGTGGACCCCGGAGGCCCAGGGGGTGTCGATCCAGGTGCCGGCGAACGCGCCGGGGCGCACCGGCCGGCACATCGTCTACACGATCTGGCAGGCCAGCCACCTGGACCAGTCGTACTACCTGTGCAGCGACGTCGACTTCGGCGGCGGGCCCGGTACGCCGCCCACCACGACGCCGCCGCCCACCAGCCCGCCGCCCACCAGCCCGCCGCCGACGACGCCGCCGCCAGCCGGGGCCTGCACCGCCAGCTACCGGGTCACCGCGCAGTGGTCCGGCGGCTTCCAGGGTGAGGTGGCGGTGACCGCCGGCGCCGCCGCGGTCAAGGGCTGGACCGTGACCTGGACGTTCGCCGGCGGCCAGCAGGTCAGCCAGGCGTGGAACGCGACGGTGACGAGCAGCGGGTCCACCGTCACCGCCCGGAACGTCAGCTACAACGGGTCACTGGCCGCCGGGGCGAAGACGTCCTTTGGCTTCCTCGGCTCCGGCAGCCCGGCGAACCCGACCCCGACCTGCACCGCGACGCTCTGATCCCCGAACGGCCGTGACCCGGCAGCCAGCCGGGTCACGGCTGCGCGGTCGTGGTCCGCCTCGCCGGGGAGCGCCGCCCGTCAGCCACCCCGCAGCGCCCGGTTGAGCCGGGCCTCGAAGTCCTCCGGCAGCGTGCCGTCCCCCTCCAGGGCGGTCCGGACGCCCTCCCGGAACACCCGGCTGAACTGGAAGTAGTGCGGCACCCGGGGCCGTACCCGGGCCTCCCGGACCGCCTCGCCGAGCAGCGCGAGGTACGGGAACCGCTGCCGCAGCGCCGCGTCGGCGTAGACGTCCGTGCGGGTCGGGGCGAAGCCGCCCACGGTGAACAGGGTGCGCTGGGCCTCCTCCCGGGTCAGGAACTCGATCAGCGCCTGGGCGGCGCGCGGCTGCCGGCTCTGCTTGGCGATGGCGAGGTTCTGGCCGCCCAGCGCCGAGGGGCCGGGCAGCCGGGTCACCTCGAACGGCACCCGGGGCCCCGGCGGGTCGGTGGCGGCCAGCGACCGGTAGTTGACCGGCCAGTTGCGCATGAACAACGCCCGGCCCTCCTGGAAGTCCCGGAGGCCGCGCGCCTCGTCGCCGGGGACGGTGAAGGCGTCGCCCACCAGCAGGCCGTCGCGCCGGGCCGCGGCGACGTCACGCAGCCGGCGCTCCCACCGCTCCCGCTGGAAGACCACCCGGTTCTCCGTCTCGTCGACGAGTCGGTCGACGCCGCCGGCCCAGAGCAGTTCCATCCCGTTGACGGTCAGCCCCTCGTACGGGCCGAACTGCCCGACGTACCCGGCGACGGGCCGTTGCGTCCCGCCGCCCGCGCCGGTCAGCGCCGCGCTCCGGTCGATGATGGCGTCCCAGTCGAAGCGGGGCGCCTCGCCCGGCGCGGCCGGCGCCCCGCCGGTCACCAGGTCCGACCGGTAGAAGAGCAGGCCGGCGTCGGTGTTGAAGGGCAGCGCCCAGAGCGAGCCCCGGTAGCGGCAGCTGTCCAGCACCTCCGGCACGAACGCGTCGAGGTGCCCCGGGGCCAGCCGCGCCTCGTCGATCGGGCGCAGGTGACCGGCGGCGGCGAACTCCGCGGTGAAGGTGACGTCGAGGTTGTAGATGTCCACCTCGTCGTCGGGGTCGTCGCCGCCGCCCGCCGCCTGCGCCTGGGCGATCCCCACCATCTCGCTGTGCTGCTGGTCGGTGGTGACCGGGGCCTCGCGGATCCGGGCCGGGCTCTGCGGGTGCAGCACGTTCCAGAGCTTGACCAGTTCCTTGCGCGGCCCGCCGGAGCTGGTGTCCTTGCCACTGAGAATCACCAGCTCGCCGCGCTCCAGCGGCTCCTCCCGGGTGGCGACGTACCAGCCCAGCGTGGCGACCACACCGACCACCGTGCCGACGGCCACCCCGAGCAGGAACGACGCCGGCACCCGACGCCGGCGACGAGGAGTCCCGGACGCATCATGCGGCTTCCGGTCGGTCACTGGCCGACTCCCTTCTCCCAGAGTTGACGGAACAGCCCGGTCAGCGCCCGGTCCACGGTGCTCGCCTCGGCCTGCAGGCACTGCCCGCCGCTGGCCCGGGCGGTCTGCCGCAGGGTGCGGGTCCGCACCCGGTCGTCGCAGCTCGCCTCGCCGACGGCGAGCACGTAGAGGCGTACCGGGGGGTCGCCCTCGACCCGGGGCACCAGGCCGCCGCTGGCGGTGTCGCGCCCGTCGGTGAGGACCACGACGGCCCGCAGGTGGTCGTCCCCGCCGCCCCGCCGGCGCACCTCGCCGATCGCGGCGTCGATGGTCCGGTACAGCGGCGTGTCCCCCGCCGGCACGGTCCGCCGCAGCCGGGCGACCAGCGCCTCGTCCCGCGCCGGGTCGGCCCGCCCGATCGCCCGCAGCCGCCCGGCGTTGCCCCGGTAGGCGGTGGAGAACGCCCACACCCCGACCTCGTCCCGGCCGCCGAGGCGGCGCAGCGAGGCGGCGATGCCGTCCACCGCCACGTCGAACCGGGTGCCGCGGCCCGCCTCCGCCAGCATCGAGCCGGACGTGTCCAGCGCCAGCAGCACCCGGGCGGGCCGCCGGGCCTCCCGGTACCGCTGGTCGGCGGTGTTCAGCGCGAGCGCGTCGGAGCCGTCGACGAGTTCCCACTGCGGGTTGTCCAGCAGCCAGCCCGGCAGCACGCCGTTCTCCTCGGTCAGCGCCGGCCCGGTCCCGTCCCGGCCGGGCACCCGGAAGCCCCGGGCCAGCAGCTCGTCCCGCCCCGGCCCGGTCAACCAGCGGCGCAGGTCGTCCGCGGCGGCCCGGGCGGCGGGGCTCTGCACGGAGTCCGGCCAGCGCAGCAGGACCAGCCGGTGGTCCACCCCGGGGGTCAGCTCCGGATAGAAGGCCACCAGCCCCCGGCCGGACGCGGGACGGCCGCGCTCGACGCAGCCGTCGCCGAGCCGCTCGCCGAGGTTGAACTGGACCAGTGCCTGCTCGGTGGTGACCACCGCGGGCGGCGGCGGGGCGGCCGGGTCGGCGGCGAGTTGGCGCTGCCGGCACAGCACGGCGGCGAGGCTGCCCAGTGGGAAGCCGCGGGCGTCCTGGGCGGCCTCCAGGCGCTGCTCGACCTGCTGGCGGATCCACGCCGTGTCGGGTGCGCCGTCGTACAGCGCCACGTCGACCATCCGGGCCTCCGGGGACACCGCCGGATCGGGGCGGACGACCTGCCAGCCGGTGCCGGTGACCCGCCGGCCGGAGTCGGTGACCGTCGGCTCCTCCCCCGGGCCCCGGCTGGCCTTGGCGAACAGCTCGGGCCAGGACAGTGACCGCTGCCGGTCGGCGTCGTCGCGGGCAGGGTCGACGAGGGCGCGCGGCACCGCCAGCACCAGCGGCGTACGGGCCACCGTCAGGTAGTCCCGGACGGTGGTCAGGTTCAGCACCTGCTGCGACGGCATCTCGGCACCCGGGAACCAGGCGTCCGGGCGCGGCCCGACGTCGGCCGGGTACCAGCCCGGCGTCCCCGGGTCCCCCTCGGTCGCCGGCCGGCCGGCGGACTCCGACCAGCCGAGCTGGACACCCTGTGCCACCTCGCGCGGCGCGGCGGGATAGACGAAGACGTTGGTCGTCCGGCAGCCCCCGGCGCGGGCCGCGGTCCACGACTCGTACGCGGCGGCCACCGCCTGGTAGGTCACCAGGTCGTCCGGGGCGGCGGCGACCCGCAGCTCGACCGGCCCGGCGCAGCCGCCCAGCGGCTCGGGCACGGCGGCGAGCCCCACCGCCAGCAGCGCCACCACCAGCGCCGCCGCCCGGGCCCGGACCCGCGGCGACCAGCGGGCGGCGGCCGGGGCGGGACCGGTGCGCCACCGGCTGAACGGCTGCCGCCAGCGGGGCAGCACCCGGGGCCGGCCGTACTGGTCGGCCACCGGCAGCCGGCGGATCGGGATCATGAAGGCGGCCGGGCGGGCCGGCTGCGGCCGGACCACCTGGTCGACCGCGACGATCATGCCGATGACGCAGCGCAGCCGGCTGTCCCACACCGGCGCGCCGGAGAATCCGGGCTCGATCTGGTAGCCGGAGTCGCTGCGGTTGGCGAGTTGGATCCAGCCGCCGCCGATCGGCCCGACCACCCACCCCTCGAACCAGCGGCCCTCGGGCAGCGCGCGGGGGAAGCCGAAGACCCGGCAGACCCGGTCCCGGGTGCCGGCCTGGCCGGGGCGGGCCAGGCGGACCGGCCGGGCCCCGACCGGCGCCGGCGCGACGAGCTGGAGGACGGCGTAGTCCCCCGACCCGTCCGGCCGCCCCGGCTGCCAGTGCTGCGGCAGGACCAGCGCGGCGAGGCGGCGGCCCGGCGCCACCAGAGGGAAGCTCACCGACACCACGACGGCCTCGGCCGGCCCGGGCGCCACCGCCTCCGGGCCCAGTGCCGCCTGCACCACGTGGGCGCAGGTCAGCAGACGGGCGGAGTCGATCAGGAAGGCCGCGCCGACGACGTTCCCGGCCCGGTCGTGCACGGCCGCCACCGCGAGCGTCGCCTCGCCGGGCACCGGGCGCGAGGGCCGCTGCGGTGGACGCCCCGTCGCGCCGGGCATCACGCGGTGGTCCGGCGCCGCCGGCTCAGGCGGCGGGGTCGGCGCGGTTCCATTCGAGCTGCACCTTGAGGTTGGCTTCCGAGGTGCCGCTGGCCACGACGAGCCCGCCCTTGGCCGCCAGCTTCACGCCGAACTCCACGCAGACCCGGTCCGGCGGCTCGGCGGCGTCGCGCAGGTTGCGCAGCACGGCGTCGGTCACCGGCCGCAGCTGGGCCAGGGCGGACTCCAGCGTCTGGTGCGCCCGCGCCACCACCTCGCCGGCCCGGCCGACCGGGACCACGCCCTCCTCGTCGCCGACCTCGACGCGGATTGCGCCACCGCCGTCCAGCGGGAACTCGACGAGCTGCGACACCGGGCCTCCAGACGGATCCGCACGGCAGCGACAGTTACCGTGATGGATCTGACACGTTACCGGGGGTACGCAAACCCGGTAAGCCCGTCACACCAGGCAGTTGACGATGTCGGCGACCGAGCGGCGCCGACCGGTGTAGAACGGGACCTCCTCGCGGACGTGCCGGCGGGCGCCGGAGCCGCGCAGGTCGCGCATCAGGTCGACGATCCGGTGCAGCTCGTCGGCCTCGAAGGCGAGCATCCACTCGTAGTCGCCGAGGGCGAACGAGGCGACCGTGTTGGCCCGGACGTCGGGGTAGCCGCGCGCCATCTTGCCGTGCTCGGCCAGCATCTCGCGCCGCTCGGCGTCGGGCAGCAGGTACCACTCGTACGAGCGGACGAACGGGTAGACGCAGAGGTAGGGGCGGGGCTCCTCGTTGGCGAGGAAGGCCGGGATGTGGCTCTTGTTGAACTCCGCCGGCCGGTGCAGGGCCATCTGCGACCAGACCGGAGTCATCGCCCGGCCCAGGGTGGTCCGGCGGAACCGCAGGTAGGCGTCCTGGAGGGCGTCGCTGGAGGAGGAGTGCCACCAGATCAGCAGGTCGGCGTCGGCGCGCAGGCCGGCCACGTCGTACAGGCCGCGGACCACGACGTCCTTGCCGGCCAGCTCCTCGAAGAGCGCCTCGACCTCGCCGGTGACGTTCTCCCGCAGGGCCGGCAGCGGGCTGGTGGCCCGGAACACCGACCACATGGTGTAGCGGATGCTCGCGTTGAGCTCCTTGAGCCGGGCCGCGTTGGTCTGCTCGGTCATGAACCCGATCCTCCCAGTGCTTCGATGATCTCTCCGGCCGCCGTCTCGCCGGAGCGGACGCAGACCGGAATGCCGACCCCGTCGAGGCCGGCGCCGGCCAGGACCAGCGTCGGGTGGGCCGCGCGCAGCGCCGTCCGGGCGGCGGCGACCCGGTCGCCGTGACCCGGGGCGTACTGCGGCAGCGCCCCGCCCCAGCGCTGCACGTGGCTGGCGAGCGGCGCGGGCAGCGCCACCCCGAGCACGCCGGACAGCTCCCGGTGCACGGTGGCCACCAGGTCGGCGTCCGCCAGGTGCAGGGACGTCTCGTCGCCGTACCGGCCGACGGAGGCGCGGACCAGGGCGATGCCGTCCGGTCGGGCCAGGTGCCCCCACTTGGTGGTGAAGAACGTCGACGCCTTGATCAGCAGGCCCTCGGTGGCCGGCACCAGGAACCCGGAGAGCGCCGGCAGCTCCGGGTCGGGCAGGGCCAGGGTGACCAGCGCGACGCTGGCGTAGTCGAGCCCGCCGATCGTCGTGGCCACCTCGGCGGCGATCGGGGCGAGCAGCCGGGCGGCGGGCCGGGCCGGCAGGGCGAGCACCACCGCGTCCGCCTCGACCAGCTCCGGGTCGCGGGTCGGGCCCACGGTCAGCCGCCAACCGTGCGCGATGGGCGCCAGCTCGCGGACCGCGGCATGAAGTCGGATGGTCGCGCCGCTGGCCGTCGCCGCGGCCTCGACCAGCGTGGAGAGCCCGCCGGCCAGGGTACCGAAGACCGGCGCGCCCGGGGCGCGCGGCGCGGCGGCCTGGGCGGCGCGGACCGCCCCGGTCAGGGTGTGCTCGACGCGGGCCGCGCGGGCCAGCGCCGGCATGGTGGTGACCAGCGACAGGTCGTCGGCCCGGCCGGCGTAGACGCCGCCGAGCATCGGGTCGACCAGCCGGTCCACCACCTCGTCCCCGAGGCGGGCCCGGACCAGCGTCCCGACCGCGACGTCCTCGTCCGGCCCGAGCAGCGGCCGGCCGCCGTCGCGGTCGGCGTCCGCCGCCGGCTTCGCGACCGTCGCCACCCGCTCCAGATCCCCGGGTACGCCCACCAGCGTGCCGCCCGGCACCGGGCGCAGCCCGCCGTCTACGGCGAGCGCCGCCTGCCCGACGGTGGGGTGGACGATCCTCTCCGCCAGGCCGAGCCGGCGGATCAGCGTGACGGCGGCGGACTCCCCGCCGGCCGGGTCACGCATCAGGAACGACTCGGCGCCGAACTCGACGGGCTGCCCGGCCAGTTCACCGGTGCGCAGCTTGCCGCCGAGCGCGCCGGACTGCTCATACACGGTGATCTCGGTGCCGGCGGGGGCGCGGTCGCGCAACCGGACGGCGGCGGCCAGCCCGGCGATCCCGCCGCCGACCACCGCCACCCGCCACGGCCGCGACACGACGCCTCAGCCCTGCTCGGCCCGGCGCGCGGACACCTCGTGCACCAGCGCGACCACCCGGGTCAGCACCTCGGGGTCGGTCTCCGGCAGGACGCCGTGGCCGAGGTTGAACACGTGGCCGGGGGCCGCGCGGCCCTGCTCCAGGATCCGCCGGACCTCGGTCTCCACCACCGACCAGGGGGCGAGCAGCACGGTGGGGTCGAGGTTGCCCTGCACCGCCCGGTCCGACCCGATCCGGCGGGTGGCGACGTCCAGCGGGGTACGCCAGTCCACGCCGACCACGTCGGCGCCGGCCTCGCCCATCGCGCCGAGCAGTTCGGCGGTGCCCACCCCGAAGTGGATCCGGGGCACGCCGGCGTCGGCCAGCCCGGACAGCACGGTCGTCGAGTGCGGCAGCACGTAGCGGCGGTAGTCGGCCTCGGAGAGCGCGCCGGCCCAGGAGTCGAAGAGCTGCACCGCGGAGACCCCGGCCTCGACCTGCACCCGCAGGAACGACAGCGTCACCTCGGCCAGGCGGGCGCAGAGCGCGTGCCACAGCTCCGGCTGGCCGTACATCAGGGCCTTGGTCTTCGCGTGGGTCCGCGACGGGCCGCCCTCGACCAGGTAGCTGGCGAGGGTGAACGGCGCGCCGGCGAACCCGATCAGCGGGGTCTCGCCCAGCTCGGCCACCAGCAGCCGGACCGCCTCGTCCACGTAGGACACGTCGTCGCGGCCGATCGGGCGGATCCGCGCGACGTCCTCGGCCGTGCGGACCGGCTCGGCCACCACCGGCCCGGTGCCCGGAACGATGTCCAGGTCGACCCCGGCCGCGGCGACCGGCACCACGATGTCGCTGAACAGGATCGCCGCGTCGACCCCGTGCCGGCGCACCGGCTGGAGGGTGATCTCGGCGACCAGGTCCGGGCGGCGGCAGGACTCCAGCATCCCCACGTTCGCCCGGATCTCCCGGTACTCCGGCAGCGACCGGCCGGCCTGGCGCATGAACCAGACCGGGGTGTGCGGGACGGGCCGGCGGCGGCAGGCCCGGACGAAGGGCGAGTCGGCCGGCCCGCCGGGGCGGGGTTCTCCGTCTCGGGCGACAGTGCCCGTGGTGTCGGTGGTCATCGCGGCAATCGTGCCACGCGCGGGGAGGACCCCAGCGGGCAGCGCCGGCTTTTGTGACCCGCGCCCACCGGGCCCTCCGGCCCTGGTGCGGACGGGCGGAATCGTGTCGCCGGTCCGCCGCGCCGCACCGCTGCGGCCCCCCACCGCGGTCCCGGCGTTCGGCGCGCCGTCCGCGCGGGCGAGCGGAGCGCGGCATAGGCTGCCGGTCATGGCCCCCCCGATCGCGCTCCCGGAGACCTTCGCCCACGCGGTCGCCGGACTGCGGTCGGTGACCCCCCGGGCGGAGATCGCGCTGGAGGAGGTCGGCGCCCCCCAGCGGCTCGCCCCGTACGCCTTCGCACTCTCCGCCGCCGTGCTGCGCGACTCCGACGAGGTGGCCACCGGGCGGCTGATCCTGCTGCACGACCCGGCGGGTCACGAGGCGTGGCAGGGCACCCTGCGGCTGGTCACCTACGTCACCGCGGAGCTGGAGGTCGACCTGGCCGCCGACCCGCTGCTGCCCGGGGTGGGCTGGACCTGGCTGGTCGACGCCCTGGAGGCGCACGACGCGCGCTACCGGGCGGCCGGCGGCACGGTCACCCAGACCATGTCGACCCGGTTCGGCGAGCTGGCCGGCCCGCCCGCCGCCGGGGACGTCGAGATCCGCGCCTCCTGGACGCCGCTCGGCGACGACCTCGCCCCGCACCTGGAAGCGTGGTGCGCGCTGCTCGCCTCGACGGCGGGGCTGCCGCCGCCCGGGGTGACCGCGCTCTCCGAGCGCCGCTCGGCCGGCGCCGCCTGAACCGGGGCGGCACCGGCGTCCGGTTCCACCGGCGCGCCGCCCGCGGGACGTACCTGCGCGAACGGGCTCTCTCTCCCCCGTTGTCCGACTGCGCCGGGACACCTGTCGGCCGCTTCACCGACACACCCCGGACCGGCTGCACACACCGGATCGCGCGGCGCACTAGGGTTGTCAGGTGACCGACGAACCACCCCTGCGCCGTCGGGCCGCCGAAAGCCGTACGGGAGACGACCAGCCCTCGGCCGCGCCGGAGCCGGAGGACGTGGGGACCGACCAGCCCAGCGGCGGCCCCGTTCCGCTGACCGCTCCCCGCGACGGCACGCCCCAGCCGGTGGCCACCCCGAGCGAACTCGACGAGGTCGTGGCCCGCTTCGCCGCGGGCGACGGCCCGGTGGCCCTGGACGCCGAGCGTGCCTCCGGCTACCGCTACAGCCAGCGCGCCTACCTCGTGCAGCTACGCCGGGAGGGCGCCGGGACAGCGTTGATCGACCCGCTGCCGCTGCCCGACCTGACCGCGCTCGACGAGGCGATCGGCGGGGCGGAGTGGGTGCTGCACGCCGCCAGCCAGGACCTCGCCTGCCTGGCCGAGGTGGGGCTGCGCCCGCGCCGGCTCTTCGACACCGAGCTGGCCGCCCGGCTGGCCAACTTCGAGCGGGTCGGCCTGGCCGCCCTCACCGAGCAGCTGCTCGGCTACACGCTGGAGAAGCACCACTCGGCGGCCGACTGGTCCAGCCGGCCGCTGCCCGAGTCCTGGCTGACCTACGCCGCCCTGGACGTCGAGATGCTGGTCGACCTCCGCGACGCCCTGGACGAGGAGCTGAAGCGGCAGGGCAAGTCGGAGTGGGCGGCGGAGGAGTTCGCCGCGCTGATCCGCAACGGCGCCCGCCCGCCCCGGGTCCGGGCCGAGCCGTGGCGGCGCACCTCGGGCATCCACCGGGTACGCGGGGCGCGCGCCCAGGCCCGGGTCCGTTCCCTGTGGTACGCCCGGGACCAGATCGCCGCCCGGCGGGACGCGGCCCCGGGTCGGGTGCTGCCGGACTCGGCGATCGTCGCCGCCGCCGAGCTGGACCCGAAGGACGAGCGGACGCTGCTGACCCTGCCCGGGTTCGGTGGCCGTTCGGTGCGCCGGCTGGCCCGCACCTGGCTGGCGGCGCTGGACGACGCCCGGCAGCTGCCGGACGACGCGCTGCCGGTCACCCCGGCGGTCGAGGGTCCGCCGCCGCCGCACCGCTGGGCGGAGCGGGACCCGGTGGCCGCCGGCCGGCTGGCCCGCTGCCGGGAGGTGGTGGTCCGGGTGGCTGCGGAGCACAACCTGCCCGCGGAGAACCTGATCGCCCCCGACTCCGTACGCCGCCTGGCCTGGCTACCCCCGGACGAGATCACCGAGGCCACCGTCGCGGAGACCCTACGCGGCTACGGCGCCCGCGAGTGGCAGCTCACCCTCCTGGTCCCCGCCCTCACCGAGGCCCTCCCCACCACCTGACCCACCGCTGCGCTTCGTCGATCATGAAGTTATCGCCCCGACCCGCCGAGGGCAGGGGCGATAACTTCATGATCGACGGCGGGCGGGTCAGTGCGCCCGGGTGTGGGGTGGGCCACATGGGGGGTGCTGTCGGGGTTGGTTACTGGCGAGTAGCATCCGGGGGAACATGCCCGTGCCGGCTAGGAGGCTCAAGTGCCCCGTGAAGTTCGGGATGTCGTCTTCGTCGACGGCGTCCGTACCCCGTTCGGCAAGGCGGGTGGCATGTACGCCAACACCCGCGCCGACGACCTGGTGATCCGCTGCATCCGCGAGCTGCTGCGCCGGAACCCGCAGCTGCCGCCGGAGCGGGTCGAGGAAGTCGCCATCGCCGCCACGACCCAGATCGGCGACCAGGGCCTGACCATCGGCCGCACCGCCGCCCTGCTGTCCGGGCTGCCCAAGACCGTGCCCGGCTTCTCCATCGACCGGATGTGCGCCGGCGCGATGACCGCCGTCACCTCCGTCGCCGGCGGCATCGCCATGGGCGCGTACGACATCGCCATCGCCGGCGGCGTCGAGCACATGGGCCGGCACCCGATGGGTGAGGGCGTCGACCCCAACCCGCGGATCATCGCGGAGAAGCTGGTCGACCCGTCCGCCCTGGTCATGGGCGCCACCGCGGAGAACCTGCACGACCGGGCCCCGCAGATCACCAAGGAGCGCACCGACGCGTTCGGGCTCGCCTCGCAGCAGAAGACCGCCAAGGCGTACGCCAACGGCAAGCTCCAGGACGACCTGGTGCCGGTCGCGATCCGCGACGCCGACGGCGGCTGGGGCCTGGCCACCACCGACGAGGCTCCCCGGGAGACCTCGCTGGAGAAGCTCGCCACCCTGAAGACGCCGTTCCGCCCGCACGGCAGGGTCACCGCGGGCAACGCGGCCGGCCTGAACGACGGCGCCACCGCCAGCCTGCTCGCCGACGAGGCCACCGCCCGCGAGCTGGGCCTGCCGGTCGCCATGCGCCTGGTGTCGTACGGCTTCGTGGGCGTCGAGCCCGAGGTGATGGGCGTCGGCCCGATCCCCTCGACGGAGAAGGCGCTGCGCATCGCCGGCCTCACCATCGACGACATCGGCCTGTTCGAGCTGAACGAGGCGTTCGCCGTGCAGGTGCTCGCCTTCCTCGACCACTTCGGCATCGCCGACGACGACCCGCGGGTCAACCCGTGGGGTGGGGCGATCGCCATCGGCCACCCGCTCGCCTCCTCGGGCGTACGGCTGATGACCCAGCTCGCCCGCCAGTTCGCCGAGCACCCCGAGGTCCGCTACGGCCTCAACGCCATGTGCATCGGCATCGGCATGGGCGGCACCGTGATCTGGGAGAACCCGCACTGGGAGGGCAACAAGTGAGCGCGCTCGCCGCACCGAACGAGGTCGTCACCAGGGCGCTGCTGCGCGCGGTACGGGTGCCGGGGCTGGACAAGCCGGCCGCCCTGATCACCCTCGACAACGGCTTCGACCACACCAAGCCGAACACCTTCGGCCCGGCCGGTCTGACCAGCCTGGACGAGGCGATCACCGCCGCGCTGGCCGCCGACCCGGCGTTCATCGCGGTCACTGGCAAGCCGTACATCTTCTGCGTCGGCGCCGACATCGTCGGCCTGCCGGCGCTGGCCGACCGCGAGCAGGCGCTGGAGATCGGCCGGCTCGGCCACCGGGTCTTCGCCCGGCTCAAGGACAGCGAGATCCCGACCTTCGCCTTCGTCAACGGCGCGGCGATGGGGGGCGGCCTGGAGCTGGCGCTGCACTGCCACTACCGGACCCTGTCCCGCGGCGCGGCGGCCCTGGCGCTGCCCGAGGTCTCGCTCGGCCTGGTGCCCGGCTGGGGCGGTACCCAGCTGCTGCCGAACCTGATCGGCATCCCGGCGGCGACCCAGGTGATCATCCAGAACCCGCTGATGCAGAACAAGATGCTCAAGCCGAAGCAGGCTGCCGAGCTGGGCATCGCGGACGTGCTGCTGGAGCCGGCCGACTTCCTGGAGCGGTCCCTGGAGTGGGCCGCCGGCGTCGTGCGGGGCGAGGTCACCGTGACCCGGCCCGAGGTCGACAAGGACATGTGGGCGGGCGTGCTCTACTTCGCCCGGCAGACCCTGGACCAGCGGCTGCACGGCGCGGTCCCGGCCGCGTACAAGGCGCTGGACCTGCTGGAGACGGCGAAGGACGCGGACTTCGCCACCGGCACCGCCGCCGAGGACGAGGCGCTGGCGGACCTGGTCTTCTCCGAGGAGCTGCGCAGCGGCCTGTACGCCTTCGACCTGGTGCAGCGGCGGGCCAAGCGGCCGGCCGGCGCGCCGGACAAGGGCCTGGCCCGGCCGGTCACCAAGGTGGGCATCGTCGGCGCCGGCCTGATGGCCAGCCAGCTCGCCCTGCTCTTCGCCCGCCGCCTCCAGGTCCCGGTCGTCATGACCGACCTGGACCAGGCCCGGGTGGACAAGGGCGTCGGCTACGTGCACACCCAGATCGAGAAGGCCGTCAGCAAGGGCCGGATGGACAAGGGCACCGCCGCCAAGCTGTACGGCCTGGTCAGCGGCTCGGTCGACAAGGGCGTCTTCGCCGACGCCGACTTCGTCATCGAGGCGGTCTTCGAGGACCTGAACGTCAAGAAGCAGGTCTGGGCCGAGCTGGAGAAGATCGTCAAGCCGGAGGCGGTGCTCGCCACCAACACCTCGTCGCTGTCGATCACCGCGATGGCCGAGGATCTGGAGCACCCCGAGCGGGTCGTCGGCTTCCACTTCTTCAACCCGGTCGCGGTGCTGCCGCTGCTGGAGATCGTCCGGGGCGAGCGGACCGACGACGCCACGCTGGCCACCGCGTTCGCGGTCGGCAAGCAGCTCCGGAAGTCCTCCGTGCTGGTCTCCGACGCCCCGGCGTTCGTGGTCAACCGGCTGCTCACCCGCTTCCTCGGCACGGTCTTCGCCGCCGTGGACGCGGGCACCCCGCTGGACGTGGCGAACAGCGCGCTGGACCCGCTGGGTCTGCCGATGCGTCCGCTCGCCCTGCTCCAGCTGGTCGGGCCGGCCGTGGCGTACCACGTGGGCGGCACCCTGCACGCCGCCTTCCCGGACCGGTTCGGCGTCAGCGAGAACCTCAAGCGGATCGCCGACTCCGGCCAGCCGATCGTGGTGGACGACCAGATCAACGACGAGGTCGCCAAGCTGCTCGTGGTCGGCGACCAGCCGCTGACCGCCGAGCAGGTACGCCAGAACGCGCTGGACGCGCTGGCGCAGGAGATCCGGCTGATGCTCGACGAGGGCGTCGTCGCCGAGGCGCAGGACATCGACCTGTGCATGATCCTCGGCGCCGGCTGGCCGTTCCACCTGGGCGGCGTCACGCCGTACCTGGACCGGACCGGCACCTCCGAGAAGGTCACCGGCAAGCGGTTCCTGCCGCGCGGGGTCGCCAGCCTGCGCGGCTGATCCCTTCCGCTGCACCGCGATCGCGGTGGTCGGCACGCCCGTCACCGGGGCGTCGCCGGCCACCGCGATCGCGTCTGGGGCACCGGCGGGGGCCCACCCCGCGCGCCACTTGCCCGGGCCGGTCAGACTCGGACGGGGCAGCGCGGCCGGTCCACGGCTCGCTAACATCACGCGTTCTCACCCTCGCCTGGAGCTGATGCATGTCCACACCGCCGGTCGACCCCTGGTCCACGCAGCCGGAGCCCGGCTCGTACCCGCCTCCGCACCAGCCACCGCCGCCCCCGGGCACCGGGCCCACCCAGGCCTGGCCGCACGTGCCGCACCAGGGCGGCCACCCCGACGCCACCCAGCCGTACGGCCGGCCGAACGACCCGCAGCCCACCCAGGCGTACCCCGCGTACCAGTCGGGGCAGGCGGGGGTCCACCCGCCGGCCCAGCCCGGCGGGTATCCGGGCGTGCAGCCGGACGGGTTCGCCGGTGCCCCGGCGTACGGCCTGCCGCCGGCGCCCCCGCCGGCGAAGAAGTCCCGGCTCGGCCTGATCCTGTCGCTGGTCCTCGCCGGGTTGCTGGTGCTCTGCGCGGGCGGCGGCGGCCTGGCCTACGTCGCGCTCTCCGACGACGACCCGGACCCGAAGGCCAGCTCCAGCCCCGGCGTCTCCGGCGCCGCACCGACCACGGCGGCCCCCGAGCCGAGCCCGTCAGAGGAGGTCGAGCCGGCCCCGGAGATCCGGCTGGTGACGCCGAAGACGCTGGCCGGCCGGTCGAGGAACACCGAGCCGCAGCTGCGCCGGATCGCCGACGAGATGGTCCGGGACATGAAGTCCGGGGTACGCAACGAGACCGGCGCGGTGGGCGCCTTCTACGGCAGCGCCGGCAAGCGCAACCTGGTCATGGTGGCCGGCGCCTCCGGCCCGGTGCTCTTCCCCGAGAAGGAGCTGGACGACGCCGTCGCCGGGCTGTCCTCGTCGCTGGCGGTCAAGAAGATGTCCACGGTCGACCCCGGCCCGCTCGGCGGCGTGGCCAAGTGCGGCGCCGGCAAGAGCTCCGGCATCGCGCTCGGGGTGTGCACCTGGGCCGACGAGGGCAGCGTCGGCCTGATCGTGATGTTCTTCTCTTCCGCGGCGAAGGCCAAGGCCGAGTTCGCCACCATCCGAGGTCAGGTCGAGAAGCGCTCCTGAGGCGAGAAGGCGCAGGTCACGGTGGTCGGACGCCCCGTTCGGGCGGCACCGGCCACCGGGACCGTCGACCCCGGAGCGACCGGTCGTGCCCGGTGCGGACGGGACAGCGGGGGTCGGGTGAGCTGGCTAATATCACGCGTCCTCACCTGACGATCTGGAGCTGACCTCATGTCGCAGCCGCCGTCCGATCCCTATCAGTCGCAGCCGGGAAGCGGCGCGCCGTACGGCTCGTACCCGCCGCCGCAGCAGCCGGGCGGTTACCCGGCGCCGCAGCAGCCCGGCGGCTATCCCCCGCCGCAGCAGGGTGGCTACGCCGCGCCGCAGCACGGTGGCTACTCCGCGCCGCAGCAGCAGGGCGGTTACCCGGCGCCGCAGCAGCCGGGAGCCTTCCCGGCCCAGGGCGGCCAGCCGTACGGCGACCCGAGCCAGCCGCCGGCGAAGAAGAAGTCCAACGTCGGCAAGATCGTGCTGATCTCCCTCGCCGTGGTGCTGGTGCTCTGCCTGGGCGGTGCCGCGATCACGTTCTTCGCGGTCAAGGACGAGGTCAAGGAGACCGTCGACGCCACCAAGACCCGGGTGGTCGCCCCGGCGACGCTCGCCGGTCGGGCCAAGTCGACCGAGCCGAAGCTGCTCGACGGCGCCAAGCAGCTCGAGACGGAGCTGAAGAACTCCCTTCCGGACGCCACCAGCACGGTCGGCGGGTTCTACGGCTCGGCGGCCAAGAAGGACCTGGTGATGATCGCCGCCGCCTCCGGCCTGAACACCAACCCGACCAAGACGATGGACGACACCATCAAGGGCGCCGGCCAGAGCGCCGTGCAGCTCGGCGAGATGAAGAAGGTCGACGCCGGGCCACTGGGCGGGGAGGCCAAGTGCGGCGACGCCGAGGCCGCCAGCGTGCCGCTCGGTGTCTGCGTGTGGAGCGACAAGGGCAGCCTGGGCATGATCATCGTCTACTTCAAGTCGGGTGACGAGGCCGCCGCCGAGCTGCCCACCATGCGCGGGCAGATCGAGCAGAAGTCCTGACCCGTACGACCTGAGGAAGGCCCCGTCCACCGAGGTGGGCGGGGCCTTCGTCGGCTCAGCCGGCCGTGGCGGCCCGTTCGGCGGCGCTGCGCAGCACGCAGAACTCGTTACCCTCCGGGTCGGCCAGCACCACCCAGCCGGAGCCGTCCGGCCGGCGGTGGTCGGCGACCTGGACCGCGCCGATGCCGAGCAGGCGCTGCACCTCCTCGTCCCGGGTCCGGTCCGTGGGCTCGATGTCAAGGTGCAGGCGGTTCTTCACCACCTTCTCGTCCGGCACGGCCAGGAAGAGCACCTCCGGCCCGCCCGGCGGCAGCAGCATCGCCTCCGGGTCGCCGGGGAAGTCGTCCGGCTGGCGGGGGCACTCGAAGACCTGGGCCCAGAATCCGGCCAGGGCGTAGGTGTCGCGGCAGTCGATGCCGATGTTGTGGATCCGTGCACTCACGGTGTTCCTCCGTAATGGATGGACGCGCCCCGGGTGCGTGGGATGTCAGCGGTGAACGGGGTGGGGCGCGGCCTTGGTCGTGATGGACATCTGCGCACCCCCTTCCGCCCGTCGGGCCGACGCGACGATCTTGTCATCCCCGCCCAGCGGCTGACAAGCCCGGTCAGCCCAGCAGCGCGCCGATCAGCGCCAGCGTCCCCATCGCGCAGGCGGTGGTCACCACCACCGTCTCCCGGGCCACCACCTCGGCCCGCCCGTACTCGCGGGCGAAGATGTAGGTGTTCTGGGCGGTCGGCAGCGCGGCGCAGACCACCAGGGCCAGCAGGTCCGTGCCGGTGACCCCGACCAGCCGCCCGACCGACCAGGCGATCACCGGTTGGACCAGCAGCTTCAGCCCGGACAGCAGGGCCACCTCCACCTTCACGCCGCCTCCGCGCGACCCATCGCCGGTCGGCGGGGCGCCATCGGTGACCTCGCTGTCGGGGCTGCCGGCCGCACCGTCGACCGTCGGTAGCGCACGGATCGCCAGTACGCCGCCGGAGGCCTGGACGCCGTCGGCGTGCGGTCCGGTGCCGACGGGCGGCGGTCCGGCGCGGGGAGCCGGCCGGTCGCCGGTAGCCGGCGCGGCGTGGGAAGCCAGCCGGTGGCCGGCCGGCGGCCCGGCGTGCGGAACCGGCCGGTCGTCGGTGGGCGGTCCGGCATGGGGAACCGGCCGGTCGCCGGTGGGCGGTCCGACGTGCGGAGCCGGCCGGTCGCCGGTGGGCGGCCCGGCCGCGCGCGAGCCGGCGGTGAGCGAGAGGCCGAGCGTGACCAGCGCGGTCGGCACGGCCGCGGCGCCGAGCATGGCGAGCGGAGCGCCGATCAGGTCCGGCGGTCGCCAGTGCAGGGCGGCGCAGAGCGCGCCGAGGGCCGGCCCCGCGATCACCGGGTTGCGCAGCGGCAGGGTCAGCAGCCGCCCGGGCCGCCACGCCCGCCCGGCGGACCGGTCCAGCAGGACCAGCACCACCGGGGTGACCACCAGCACCTGGAAGAGCAGCACCCCGGTGAGGAAGGTGGCGTCGCCCAGCACCTGCAGCGCCACCGGGATGCCCAGGTTCGCCGAGTTGACGTAGCCGGCCGCCATCGCCCCGATCGTCGCCTCGCCGCCCCCACGGCGGCGAGCCACCGCGCAGAGGACGAACGCCAGCGCCATGGTGGCGGCGGTGCTCGCCGCGAAGGCGCCGAGTGCGGGCAGGCGCACGTCCAGCTCGGTGCGGGACAGCGCGGTGAACAGCGCGGCGGGCATCGCCAGGTGGAACACGAAGCCGCCGAGCACCCGCTCGGCCGCACCGCCCAGCAGCCCGCGCCGTCCGGTCACCCAGCCGAGCCCGGTGAGCAGCCAGATGGGTACGAAGGCGGCGAGCACCTGGGCAGCGTACGGACGCCGGGGCGGGCCGGCCTCACCGCCTCCGGGGCGGCTCCGACCGGGCGGCCGGCGCGGCGCCGCCGGAGCGGGCCACCGTCACCGGGCAGTCGACGTCGGCGGCCGGCAGCGCGACGGTCACCTCCAGGCCGCCACCGGAGCGGGCGAGCACCGTCACGGTCCCGCCGTGCGCGTCGCAGACCGCCCGGACGATGGAGAGCCCCAGCCCGGAGCCGCGCGCCCCGGTCCGTTCCCGCCCGCCCCGCCGGAACGGCTCGAACAGCCCCGGCACGTCGGCCTGGTCCACCTCGAACCCGGTGTTCCCCACCACCAGCCGCGACGTCCGGCCGTCGGTGTCGGTGCGCACCCAGAGCCGCCCGTGCAGGTGGTTGTAGCGGACCGCGTTCTCGATCAGGTTGCCGGCCAACCGGTCCAGCAGCCCCGGGTCGCCGACCACCGGGGCGGGCCGCAGGGAGGTCTGCACCCGCAGCCCGATCCGCTCCACTTCCCGGGCCATCGCGGACAGCGCGTTGGCGGTGCCGGTGGCGAGGTCGCACTCGGTACGCCGGGCCAGCCGGCGGCCGGTCTGCGCCTCGCTGCGGGCCAGCACCAGCAGCGCGTCCACCAGTCCGTTGGCCCGCTCCGAGGCGTCGCGCACCACGGTGGCCATCCGGCGGTACTCGGCCGTGTCCGCCTCGTCGTCGCTGAGCGTCACGTCGATCTCGGTACGCATCACCGCCAGCGGCGTACGCAGCTCGTGCGAGGCGTTGGCCACGAAGCGTTTCTGCGACTCGAACGCGGCGGCGATCCGGTCGAGCATCGCGTCGAAGGTGCGCGCCAGCTCGGCCACCTCGTCGTCCGCCCCGGACCAGCCGATCCGCTGGTCGAGGGTGGCCTCGCCGAGCCGTTGCGCGGTGGCGGTGACCTGGTGCAACGGGCGCAGCGCCCGGCCGGCCACCAGGTACGCCCCGGCGACCCCGACCACACTGATCGCCAGCAGCGCGACAAGCCCCTTCAGCAGCAGTTCCTGCGAGGCGGCGTCGACGAGCTGGCGCTGCCAGTCGGCGGCGTCCAGCGTCCGGCCGTCGGCCAGCAGCACGGTGGTGCCCGCCCGCAGCTCGTCGCTCGGGCGCAGCGCGTCGCGGACCAGCAGCCAGGCCAGCACCACCAGGACCGCCCCGGCGCCGACCAGCAGCACCCCGTTGAGCAGGGTCAGCCGCAACCGCAGGGTGGGACGCAGCCGCCGGCTCACGCGGTCACCTCGGCGGTGCGGTAGCCGGCGCCGACGACCGTCTCGATCAGTGGCGGGTCGCCGAGCTTCTTGCGCAGGGTCATCACGGTGACCCGGACGATGGTGGTGAACGGGTCGGTGTTGGCGTCCCAGACCCGTTCCAGCAGCTCCTCGCTGGAGACCACCGCGCCGCGCGCCTTGACCAGTTCGCAGAGGACGCCGAACTCCTTGTTGGTGAGGTCGACCGGCGTCCCGCCCCGGGTGACCACCCGACGGGCCGGGTCGATCACCACGTCGCCGACCGCCAGCACCGGCGGGGCGGCCGGGGTGGCCCGCCGGCCGAGCGCCTGCACCCGGGCGACCAGTTCGTCGAAGGCGAACGGCTTGGGCAGGTAGTCGTCGGCGCCCAGGCCGAGCCCCTCCACCCGGTCGGCGACGCTGTCGCTGGCGGTCAGCATCAGCACCCGGGTCAGGGTGCCGGAGGCGGCCAGGTCGGCGCAGATCTGGTCGCCGTGCACGCCGGGCAGGTCCCGGTCGAGGACCACCACGTCGTACCGGGTGACGAAGGCGGCCTCGTGGCCGGTGTCGCCGTCGTACGCCACGTCGACCGCCATGCCGCGCTTGCGCAGCCCGCGCGCGATCGCGTCGGCGAGGTTCCGCTCGTCCTCGACCACCAGCACCCGCATCCCGACCTCCTCGCCGACCTGCCCGACAACCTAGTGCCGGCCGCCAAACCGGCGGCACCGCCCGCCCCGGTCGTTGCAAGAAACCTCCGGGGTACGCGATGCTTTTGGCACTGATCTACAGGAGGGCGGGCCGTGACCGCGACACCGACCGGGCGGGACATCGCCTACCGGGGCTTCCGCCTCGCCGTCGACGCGCGCCTCGGCACCGGCGTCGGCGTCCGGTCGCACGCCGGTGGGCTGGAGCTGGCCGACCCGGTCGACCGGCGCAGGCACGACGGCCGGACGTACGAGCTGGGGAGCTGGACCTCTCCCCCGGTGCCGGCCGGCTTCGCCGTCGCGGAGGTGGTGCCCTCCTGGACGGCCCGGACGCCGCCCGGCTGCTGGGTCGAGGTGGAGCTGCGCGGCCGGCACGCGGACGCCCCGACCACCGGCTGGTACACGCTGGCCCGCTGGGGGGAGGGCGAGGAGCCGGTACGCCGCACCTCCGTGCCGGGGCAGCGGGACCCCGACGCCCGGGTGGACACCGACACGCTGGTGATCGGCGAGGCCACGGTGACCGGCTGGCAGGTCCGGGTGACCCTGCTGCGCCCGGTGGGCGCGACGACCGGCCCGGTGCTGCGCACGATCGGCGCGGTCGCCTCGGGCCCGGCCCGCCGCCCGGCGACCGACCCGTCCGACCAGCCCTCGCACGGGACCGGCAGCCCGAGCGACGGATCGGCACCCGGCACCGACGGGCCGACCGACGAGTCCGCGCACCGGGCCGCCACCGACGAGCCGGCGGGGGTGGCGGGCGCGCGGGGCGTGGTGCTGGCCGTGCCCCGCTACTCCCAGCGCCGGCACGCCGGGGGCGAGTCGCGCTGGGGCGGTGGCGGGGACTCCTGGTGCAGCCCCACCTGCATGTCCATGGTGCTGGCCTTCTGGGGCGCCGAGCCGCCGCCCGAGCGGTACGCCTGGGTCGAGCCGCCCGGCCCCCGCCCGGTGGTGGTGCACGCCGCCCGGCACTGCTACGACCACGCGTACGCCGGGGCCGGCAACTGGGCGTTCAACACCGCGTACGCCGGGCTGCACGGGGTGGAGGCGTTCGTCACCCGGTTGCGCTCGCTGGCCGAGGCGGAGGCGTTCGTGGCCGCCGGCGTGCCGCTGGTGGTCTCCGCGGCGTTCCGCGCCGGCCAGGTACCCGGGCTGGACTACGACACCCGCGGGCACCTGATGGTGCTGGTCGGCTTCACCGAGGCCGGCGACCCGGTGCTCAACGACCCGTACGCGCCGGACGACGCGTCGGTGCGCCGGACCGTGGACCGGGCCCGCTTCGAGGCGGCCTGGCAGGACGGCAGCGGCGGGGCGACGTACGTGGTCCACCCGGCGTCGGTGCCGCTGCCCGCGCCGCCCGCCCAGCCGAACTGGTGATCAGCGGGGCGGTCGGACCGGTTCGACGCCCTGGCCCACCTCGCCCGGGTCGATGACGTCATCCGGCCAGCCGCCAGATCCCGAAGCCACCGCCACTGCGGCGACAGAGCAGCAGTCGCGCGTCGGCCTGGCAGTCGCCGGTGACCCCGCTGAGCACGTCGAGGACCCGGGTGCGGCCACCGGCGACGTCCAGTTCGGCGACGAACAGCCGGTCATCGTCGGCGGGCCGTACCCCGATCGGCCGGCCGTCGGCCGGATACCGGCCGGACACCTCCCAGGTGCCCAGGTCGGCGACGGCCCGCCCGGTGGCCGCGTCGAGGATCGCGAAGGAGTCCTGCGCGCCGCTGCCCGGTCCCCTGACCAGCATCCGGCCCTCGCGCTCGACGAGCGTCTCGTGCCAGCGGGTGGCGCGCCACCGGACGTCCCCGGTGGCCCGGTCCAGCGCCCACATCCCGCCGGTCTGCCCGTACGCGCAGAGCAGCGGCCCGCAGGCGGCGAAGTAGGCGACCAGTCCCAGCCGGATCTCCCAGCGCCGGTCCAGCTCGTCCAGGCCGTACGCCGTCACCCGGGCGGCGGTGTCCCGGACCACCAGCAGCAGCTCGTCGACCGACTGGCTCCGCTGGTAGTTGGGGAGTTCGCCGGGGTGGATGTCGGCGCTGCGCAACCGCGCCCCGCTGCGGGCGTCCCAGACCTCGACCTGCCCGGAGGAGGGGCTGGCCACGATCCGGTCGACGCCGTCGGGCCGGATGCGGAAGGTGGTGGCGTCCGCCGGCGTCGCCACCGACCAGCCGACCCGCCCGGTGGCCGGGTCGACGGAGCTGACCCGCGCGGGCTCCTCGCCCCCGGTCTCCAGCGTCAGCAGCGCGTTCCCGGCCGGTGCAACGTGACCCGGCCGCTCCCACCGGAGCCGCCCGGTGCCCAGGTCGAACGCGACGGCGCGGGGCGGCCCGTCCGACGAGCCGCCGGTGACCAGCACCACGTCCCGGTGGACGAGGACCGCATCGTCGGCGCCGGCGGCCGGCAGCGGCGTACGCCACAGCGGCGTCAGAGGACCGTCGCCCGCCGCCGGCACGGCGTACGCGGTCAACTGCCCGCCCCGCCCGGCGGGCGCGTCCGCAGGGTCCAACAGGAACAGCCGGTCGTCGGAGAGGAAGGCCGTGGTGGTGGGCCGGGCCGGGACGGTGAAGCTGCTCGGCGCCGCCACCGGGGCCGCTCCGGCCAGCGAGACCAGGGTGAGCACGAGGGCCGCCGCCACCCGCGCCGGCCGCCCGACGGTGCGCGGCGGACGCCGGCCCGGTTCCGGCGCCGACTCCTCGCGGACGTCACCCAGATCGATGAGCGCCACGTCCGACCTCCCCCGACCGTCGGCTGCCGGCCGCAGCGCACCCTGCGGGACGCCCCACCGGCCCGGCGGTTGCGGCGCGTCACCGCCTGTACGATGGCCCGTCGTGGCTGTGCCGGTGGTAGATCCCTCGTTGAACCAGACGTCCGCGCCCGAGGCGGTCGAGCCCGTCGCGGCCGATCCGGCACGGCGGCCCCGTCGGCGCCCCAGCCGGGCCGACATGCTGGCCATCGGAGCCTATGTGCTGCTCGGCGTTTTCGTGTGCCTGAACTACTGGGTGGACGTGCAGCACCGGGTCTCGTCGCACCTGCCGACCGACCACAGCTGGTTCGAGTGGCTCTTCCAGCACGGCGCGTACTCGGTGCGCCACCTGGAGAACCCGCTGTTCAGCGCGCGGCAGAACGCCCCGGACGGGGTGAACATGATGGCCAACACCTCGCTGCTGGGGATGACCCTGCCGCTGGCCCCGGTCACCCTCCTCTTCGGTCCGCAGGTGACGTACGCGCTCTACCTGGGCGGCGCGCTGGCCGCGACCGCGGGCACCTCGTACTGGATGCTGTCGCGCCACCTGGTGCGCTCGCGGGCGGCGGCCTTCGTCGGCGGCGCCTTCCTCGGCTTCGCGCCGGGCATCGTGCACCACGCCAACGGGCAGCCGAACTTCGTCTCCAACTTCCTGCTGCCGGTGATCGTGGCCCGGGTGCTGCGCCTCGGCGAGCCGGGCCGGTGGCGGCGCGACGGGGTCGTGCTGGGGCTGCTGGTGGCGTACCAGATCTTCATCAACGAGGAGATGCTGCTGCTCACCGCGCTGGCCTGCCTGGTGGCGGTGCTGGCGTACGTGGTGCAGCGGCCCCGCACGGCGCGGGCCCGGGTGGGCGGTTTCCTGGCCTCGCTCGGCCTTGGCGGCGGGCTGGCCCTGCTGCTGACCGCCTACCCGATCTGGTACCAGTTCAACGGCCCGCAGTCCTACCGGGGGTTGCAGGGCGGGGTCTTCCACAACTGGGGCGAGGACCTGATGGCCTTCGTCACCTTCGCCCGGGACACCGTGGCCGGTGACGAGGCGGTGGAGAAGACCATCGGCCTGACCGAGCAGAACACCTGGTTCGGCTGGCCGCTGGTGCTGGTGGCGCTGGTCGCCCTGGTGCTGCTCTGGCGTCGCTCGCTGGCGGCCCGGATCGCCGGCGTGCTGGTACTGGTCTTCACCGTCGCCGCGATCGGCCCGAAGGTGCGCTTCGACGGCGTGGAGACGACGGTCGACGGCCCGTGGGCGTACATCCCGGACGACCTGCCGCTGGTGGAGATGATGATGCCGACCCGGCTGGCCCTGGTGGTGGCCGCGGCGGTCGGCGTCCTGCTCGCGCTCGCCTGGGACGCCGCGGCGGGTTACGGCCGCGCCCGGGTCCCCGCGCCCCGCGCGGCGGCCGACGACGCCGGCCCGGCGGCGGCGAAGGCCACGCCGGCCCGGCGGCGCTGGGTCCGGCCGGTCGGGTACGCGGCCATCACGCTCGCCGTGCTGCCGCTGTTCCCGCGCCCGCTGCCGGCGCAGCCGATCGACCCGCCGCCGCACTTCATCACCGCCGGCGGCTGGCGCCCGTACGTCCCGGCGGGCCGGACCCTGGTGCCGGTGCCGATCCCGAGCAACGTGCACGGCCTGCCCACGCTGCGCTGGAGCGCGCTGACCGGGCACGAGTTCCCGGTGCCCGGCGGCTACTTCATCGGGCCCAACCTCGACGGTGAGGGGGTCTTCGGCGCGCCGAACCGGCCCACCAGCACCCTGATCTACTCCAGCATGGACACCGGCACGGTGCCGGCGCTGACCGAGGAGAACCGCCGCCAGGCGGTCGAGGACCTGCGCTACTGGAAGGCCTCGGTGGTGGTGCTCGGCGCCCACCCGCGCGAGGCGGTGCTGCGCGAGCTGATGACCGGCCTGATCGGGCCGGCGCAGCGGGTCGACGACGTGTGGCTCTGGGACGTGCGACCGCTGGTCGGCTGACCGCCCACCCGGCCCGGCCAGGGCGGACCGCCCACCCGGCCCGGCCAGGGCGGGCGCGTCAGGCGGTACGGGCGGTCAGCGGCCGGACGTCCCAGACCCAGACGTCCAGCTCCCGCTTCGCGGGCCCGACCAGCTGCTCGACGGTGCGCCGCAGCGGCTCGGCGTGCTGGTGGCCTACCGGCAGCACCAGGACCGCCGCGTTCCAGTGGCGCAGCTCGTCGAGGCAGCGACGGCGCTGCCGGTCGTCGAGCTTGGGCGTACGCCCGGTGGTGGCGACCTCGTCGAGCAGCTCGCCGATGCCGCTGGGCCGACCACCGAAGCGACCCGGGTCGCCGGTGTTGCCGTTGCGCGGGGCGAGGAAGTAGCCGCCGGGGATCTTGAAGTCGAGGTTGGTGGAGGCCGCCCACCGCATCCCGTTCGTGTTGCCCATGCTCGGCACGGGCACCGGCACCAGCGTCTGGTCCGGGCCGACGTACTGCCGCCAGCGGTCGGCGGTGATGAAGGTCGGCACCGGCGGGCGGGAGGTCACCTTCAACGGCATCGGCACGATCGGCAGCAGCGCGAGCACCAGGGCGCCGACGGTGACCGTCTTCGCGTGCCGCCACTCCAGGCCGCGCAGCGTCCACGCCCGCTGCACGGCCAGCGCCAGCAGCATGCCGATCACCACGCTGGTGATCAGGGCGAACCGGGTCGGCACCACCGCGTCGAGCAGCGGCAGCCGGACCAGCAGGTCCCACGGGCCGGTGACGAGGTCCCGGTCCCACCAGGACACCCGCTCGCCGAGCGAGAGCACGGCGAAGAACAACCCGGTCGCGGCGAGCGCCCGGACCAGCACCTCGCGGCGCAGCCAGACCACGATGCCGACGGCGAGCAGCGACAGGCTCCAGCCGAAGAAGGCGTTCTCCTCGGAGTAGTTCGGGGCCAGGTTGACGTTCGCCCGCTCGTTGCCGCCGAAGGTCGGCGAGCCGGGGGCGAAGAAGGCGGCGATGTCGTTGCCGTAGTCGCGGACCGCGTCGCTGAGCCCGTGGTACGCCATCGGCCCGGCGAACTGGATGTAGAGCGGGTACGCCAGCAGCGCCCCGGCCAGCACCGCGCACACCGGCAGCCCCTTGGCCAGCGGACGCCAGGCCACCGACCACAGCGCCGGGCGCTGCACCACCATCGCGGTCAGGAAGACGCCGCAGGCCAGCGCGGTGAAGAGCAGGATCTCCTCGTTGATGAACGCCTGCACGGTGACCAGCAGCGCCAGCAGCGCGCCGTCGCGCACCGGCCGGGTGGAGCGGGTCAGCACCATCACCCGCCAGACGATGAACGGCAGCAGGAACTGGGAGATGATGTTCGGGTGCCAGTTGGCGTGCGACAGCATCGCCGGTGAGAACCCGCAGAACCAGGCGCCCACCGCGGCGGCCAGCCGCCGGCGGACCAGGTGCCGGGAGAACACGTGGTACCAGGCGGCGGCGGTGCCGGCGAGGCCCAGGGTGACCAGCACCACGAAGGACACGGCCGGTCCGAAGAGCAGGGTGACCGGCACCATCGGGATGCCCAGCGCCAGCACGGCCGTGTTGGCCATCAGGTTGACGCCGTCGGGGTAGTTGAACTGGTCGGTGAAGAACGGGAACTCGCCGTGCAGCACCACGCGTACCGAGTGGGCGAGGAAGAACTGCACCTGGGCGGGGTCGCTGCTGTAGAGCGAGGCGACCCGGCCGGCCGGGTCGACCCAGAGTTGGCTGGTCACCCAGAGCGCGACGAGCAGGAAGATCCCGTAGACGGCGAGGTCCTTGCGCCGGGCCGTCCAGCGCCAGCGCCGCGCGGGGGCCGTCGCACCGTCGCCGTCCGCCGTCGCCGGCCGCTTCCCGGGTACGCCCCGCGCCGGCGCGTCGACGGCCGGCGCCGCCGGAGCGGGTCTGTCCACGCTCGGCGCCGCCGGAGCGGGCGCGTCGACGGCCGGCGCCGTCGGGGCGGGCGCGTCCACGACCGGTGCCGCCGAGGCGGGCGCGTCCACGACCGGCGCCGCCGGGCCGGGCGCGTCGACGACGCGTGCGTCCACGGTCGGCGTTCGGCCGGTCGATGTGTCCACGGTCGGCGCCCTCCCGGTGGACGCGGTGGCAGCGGGTGCCTTCGCCGCCGGTGTGTCGAGGACCCGTGCCGGGAACGCGGTCGCGGTCGCCGTGGCGCCGCGGGCGGAGCCCGGAGAGGCGTCGGGGTCCGGTGCGGAGGCGCCACGGGGCTCGACAGACGTCACAGTCGGCGGAGTCTACCGGAGCCGGAGAATAGCCCGAAATTCACACTGCTGTCCCTTGTGGCCGCCGGACACGGCCGCGAGGCGCTCCCCGACCGTTGCGTACCATGTGGGCTTCCGGCAACGACGGCGAGGCGATCGGGAGGCGTACAGGTGGCTTCAGTCCGCCGCCGCGGCATGACGGCCACCGCACTGCTCACCATGGTGCTGGCCGCGACCGCCTGCGGCCCGGTCGCCGACCGGGGGGCCCGCGAGCTGCCGGTCGGCTACGACAGCCTGGACGGCACGCTGCCGGTCTGGCCGCCGCGCGGCTCGCTCGCCGGGGACGCCGCCGCGACCCGGGCGGTCACCGAGGCGGTACGCGCCTGGCGGTCGCCGATCGACGACCGCGCCCACCTGCCCTCCTCCGGCATCCTCTTCTCCGGCGAGGTCGACGGCACCCGGCTGGCCCTGGTCGCCGCCGACGTGCCCGGCGAGGGCGCGTCCTGGCTGCTCCAGCTCACCGGCGACGGCGGCCGGTACACGGTGACCCGGGCCAGCGAGTACTCCGACCCCGGCTACCTCGCCTACGCCGACGTCCTGCCGGTGCAGCTGGCCGACGGCCGGCGCTACCTCACCTCCGGGCGGGTGGAGCGCCTGCTCGGCCCGGACGGCCGGGCGCTGGTGCGCTCCGACGGGCTGAGCCGCCCGGTGCGCGTGCCGGCCTGCGCGGCCGTGCCGGTCACCGCGACGCTGCGGGCCACCGAGTCGCTGCCGCGCGGTCGCGCCGCCGAGCGCCTGCTCGACCTCGGCACCGCCACCGCCGAGCCGCGCTACCCGCTGGTCCGGGACGAGACCGGCTCCGGCCGCCGGGCCCTGGACGGGCTGGACACCTGCGTGCTCGCCGACGAGCGGGGCCCGTTCGGCAGCGTCCCGCGCCGCATCGGCGACCGGGACGCGCCCCGCTCGGCGCCGGAGTCGTGGCCGATGGAGAAGGTGAGCGTCCGGGCGATCGGCGAGATGGCGCTGGGCGGCGGCGACCCCGGCGACCTGGAGCAGCTCACCTGGGAGACGGACGCCGGCACGATGACCGCTGTGGTCTACCGGCCCGCCGACGGCGGCACCCCGGTGGTCTCCCCGGCGGACCGGTCCAACCCCCTGCAGACGTACGTGCTGCCGGTGCCCGGGCAGCCGCTGGTGGTGCTGACCTGGCGGGGCACCCGGGACGCCTCGCTCTCGGTGCCGCCGGGCACACCCCGGCTGGTGGACCGCCCCGGCCTGGCGGTGGTGCCGATGCCGGCGGCGAAGCAGACCTTCAGCCTGGCCGGCGCGGAGAAGACCTACTACCGCTCCGTCGGCGGCCGCTGACCCACCGCGCGGGCCCCGCACCGCCGGTCCCGCTCGCACCGCCGGTTCCGCTCCGCACCCGTGGGCTCGATCGACTCCGTGTCGCCGGCTCGGCGGTATGAGCGCGACCAGGAAACCGCCACGTCGCCGACACGGAGTCGATCACGCGATCGGGACACCGCCAGCTCGCCGACACGGAGTCGATCACGCGGGCGACCAGCACCCGGAGACCGGGCCGGAGACGGCGGCGGGCGGTCCCCGCGAGTGCGGGGCCGCCCGTCGGGGTCGTACCGGTCAGTTGGAGCTGGGCTCGCTGGCCGGCAGCCGGACCGGCTCCACCGGCTCCGCGTCCAGGCCGGAGATCCAGCCGATGACGTCGCGCGCCACGTCCTGAGCGGTGAGCCCCAGGTCGCTGAGGATCTGCGCGCGGGTGCCGTGCGGGTGCCAGCCGGCCGGCACGCCGAGGTCGCGCAGCGGCACCCGGACGTCGGCGTCCCGCATCGACTGGGCGAGCGCGTCGCCGACGCCGCCGACCCGGACGCCGTCCTCGACGGTGACCACGAGCCGGTGCCCGGCGGCCAGCTCGACCAGCTCGGCCGGGACCGGGCGGACCCAGCGCGGGTCGACCACGGTCACGCCGTAGCCCTGCTCGGCGAGGCGGGCGGCGACCTCCATGCCCAGCTGGCCGAAGGAGCCGACCGCGACCAGCAGCACGTCGGTACGCGCCGACTCGGCCAGCACGTCGACGGTGCCGATCCGGCGTACGGCCGGCAGGTCGGCGGCGACGGTGCCGGTCGGGAAGCGGACGATGGTCGGGCCGTCGTCGACGGCGACGGCCTCGCGCAGCTCCTCGCGGAGGCTGGCGGCGTCGCGGGGCGCGGCGATGCGCAGGCCGGGCACCACGCCGAAGACGGACATGTCCCAGATGCCGTAGTGGCTCGGCCCGTCCGGCCCGGTGATGCCGGCCCGGTCGAGCACGAAGGTCACCGGCAGCTTGTGCATCGCCACGTCCAGCAGGACCTGGTCGAAGGCGCGGTTGAGGAAGGTCGCGTAGACCGCCACCACCGGGTGCAGCCCGCCCATCGCCAGGCCGGCGGCCGAGGTGGCGGCGTGCTGCTCGGCGATGCCGACGTCGTACACCCGCTCGGGGTGCTTGCGGGCCAGGGTGGCGATGCCGGTGGGCTCGGCCATGGCGGCGGTGATGCCGACCACGTCGGGGCGCTCGTCGGCGATCGCCACCAGCTCGTCGGCGAAGACCTGGGTCCACTTCACCGACGGGGCGGCGAGCAGCTTGCCGGTCTCGGCGTCGAACGCGCCCGGGCCGTGCAGGCAGTCCGCCTCGTCCTCCTCGGCGGGGCGGTAGCCGTAGCCCTTGCGGGTGACCGCGTGCACGATCACCGGGCCGCCGAAGTTCTTCGCGGCGCGCAGCGACGACTCGACGGCGGCGATGTCGTGCCCGTCGACCGGGCCGACGTACTTGATGCCGAGGTCCTCGAACATCGCCTGCGGGGCGACCGCGTCCTTGATGCCCTTCTTGACCGCGTGCAGCACCTCGTACATCGGCTTGCCGACCAGCGGGGTGGAGCCGAGGGCGTCCTTGACGGTGTCGAGGACCTTCTCGTAGCCGGGGTTGAGCCGCAGCGAGGAGAGGTGGTCGGCGAGGCCGCCGATGGTCGGCGAGTAGGACCGGCCGTTGTCGTTGACCACGATGACGAGGGGGTTGCCGGCGGTGGCGATGTTGTTCAGCGCCTCCCAGCACATGCCGCCGGTGAGCGCGCCGTCGCCGACCACGGCGACCACGCTGCGCTGCTCGCCGCGCAGGGCGTACGCCTTGGCCAGCCCGTCGGCGTACGACAGGGCGGTGGAGGCGTGCGAGTTCTCGATCAGGTCGTGCTCGCTCTCGGCCTGGCTCGGGTAGCCGGAGAGCCCACCGCGCTGGCGCAGCTTGTCGAAGCCGTCCTGCCGCCCGGTGAGGATCTTGTGCACGTACGACTGGTGGCCGGTGTCGAACAGGAGCCGGTCGCGGGGAGAGTCGAAGACCCGGTGCATCGCCAGGGTGAGCTCCACCACGCCCAGGTTGGGGCCGACGTGCCCGCCGGTGCGAGAGACCTTGGCGATCAGGAAGTCACGGATCTCGGCGGCGAGGATGTCCAGCTGCTCGGCGGTCATCCGCTTGACGTCCTGCGGACCGCGGACGGCGCCCAGCAGCCGACCGTGGTTGGCCGTGCCCTCTTCAACACTCATGAGCGAAGAGTCTATCGGCCGCCCGCCGCACCGCAGCTCGGCCGTGGATCATCCCAGCTGGTTCCCAGGTTCACGGCACGACGACCAGCCGCCGGGGCGGCGTGGGCGGGGTGGCGCCGTGCGGCGGCCCGGCCGGCGTCCAGGCGCCCAGCACGGCCGCCCGGCGGGCGCCGGTGACCGAGGGGATCGCCCCGGGCAGGCCGTGCCAGGAGAGCCAGCCGAGCAGGGCGAACGCGTACGCCTCCTTGGCCTGCGCCGGCACGCCCAGCTCGTCGGTGGTGCGCAGCCGCCAGCGCCCGGCGCCGAGGGCGGCCAGCCGGCCCAGCAGTGTGGGGTTGCGCACTCCCCCGCCGGCGACGACCACCTCGGTGACCCGGTGCCGGTCGCACGCGGCGGCCACCGTGCGGGCGGTCAGCTCGGTCAGGGTGGCCAGCACGTCGTCCGGGGCCACCGGCTCGCCCAGCGCGGCCAGCCGGTCGTCCAGGTAGCCGGCGTGGAACAGCTCCTTGCCGGTGGACTTGGGGGGCGGCGCGGCGTAGTAGGGCTCGGCGAGCAGCGCCTCCAGCAGAGCGTCGTGCACCAGGCCGGCGGCAGCGCGGGCGCCGTCGAGGTCGCAGGGGCGGCCGAGGAGCCGCCGGGCCGCCGCGTCGAGCAGCGCGTTGGCCGGTCCGACGTCGTACCCGAGGACCGGCGCGCCCGGGGCGACGACGGTGAGGTTGGCGATGCCGCCCAGGTTGAGCGCTGCCCGGGGCCCGCCGGCCGCGTCGAGCAGCAGCGCGTCGAAGGCCGGGACCAGCGGCGCGCCCTGACCGCCGGCGGCGACGTCCGCCGAGCGCAGGTCCGCCAGCACGGGTACGCCGACCCGGGCGGCCACCCGCGCCGGCGCGCCGAGCTGCAGGGTGCCCCGGGTGGTGCCGCCCTCGACCCAGTGGCAGACGGTCTGGCCGGGCGAGACCACCAGGTCGGCGCGCCCGCCGGCCAACTCGACGCCGAGCGCGGCGGCGGCGGCGAAGACCTCGCCGAGGGCGTTGTCCAGCCGGCAGACCGCCTCGATCGTGGTGGCCGCCGGGGGCAGCAGCGCGCCGATCGACTCGCGCAGGGCGTCGTCGTAGTCCAGCCCCCGGTGCCCGAGCGGACGCATCCGCAGGGTGTCGCCGTCGGCGGTGAACTCGGCGGCGACCACGTCCACCCCGTCGTACGAGGTGCCGGACATCAACCCGACGATCTTCATCGGGTCAGGCTGTCACCGGGCGGGCGGCAGGAGCAACCCGACCAGCTCGACGTGCTGGGTCATCGGGAACAGGTCGTACCCGCGCAGCCCGGCGAGCCGCCAGCCGAGCCCGGTGAAGGTGCGCACGTCCCGGGCGAAGGCGGCCGGGTCGCAGGCCACGTACGCGACCGCGCGCGGCCGGGCGGCGACCACGTCCCGCACCACCGGCGCGCCCGCGCCGGAGCGGGGCGGGTCGAGCACCACCAGGTCGACCGGGCCGGTGATCCGGCGGCGGGCCAGCGCGGTCTCCACCCGGGCGGCGACCACCTCCACCCGGGGCAGGTCGGCCAGGTTCTCCCGGGCGGCGGCGACCCCCTGCGCGGAGGACTCGACCAGGGTGATCCGGGCCTGCGGGCCGACCCGGGCGGCGAGGGCGGCGGCGAAGAGGCCGGCCCCGCCGTACAGGTCCCAGGCGGACTCGCCGGGGCGCGGGTCGAGCAGGTCGAGCACAGCCCCGACGAGGGTGTCGGCGGCGGCCGGGTGCACCTGCCAGAAACCGGCGGCGGGCAGCGTCCACTCCCGGCCGGCGGCCACCTCGCGGACGGTCTGCGGCCCGCTGACCGGGGTGGCCACCCCGTCGGTGACGGCGGCGACGGTGACGTCCCCGCCGGTGGAGGCGACGGTCTCGACCGCCTCGGCGTCCGGCCAGCGCGCGCCCGACGGGGTGAGCACCGGCAGCTCCCGGATCGCCGGGTGGGCGATCCGGCACCAGTCGATCGGCACCACCTCGTGCGAGCGGTGCTTGAGCAGCCCGGCCCGGCCGGCGGCGTCGACGGCGTACCGGACCCGGGAGCGCCAACCGAGCGGCCCGCCCGGCAGCGCCGCGACGGCCACCCCGAGCGCGTCCACCTCGGCGTCGGTGAGCCCGCCCAGCCGGGTGAGCTGCTCGCGCACCACGGCGGTCTTCCAGTCGAGCTGGGCGGCGGGGGTGACGTGTTGCAGGTCACAGCCTCCGCAGCGGCCGGGTTTCGCCCACGGGCACGGCTGTTCGACCCGGTCCGGCGACGCCTCGAGGATCTCCACCGCGTCGGCGCGGGCGAAGCCCTTGTGCAGCTCGGTGATCTCGGCGATCACCCGCTCGCCGGGCAGCGCGTGCCGGACGAAGACCACCTGGCCGTCGACCCGGGCCACGCAGTGCCCGCCGGGGGCGACCGCGCCGACGGTCAGCTCGACCCGCTCGGCCTCCTCCAGCCCGCGCCGCTCCCCCGCGCCCGGCACGCCGCCGGTCGGGCCGGTCACGACCGGTCCCCGCTCGACGGGCCGCTCTCGCCCGGCGGGGTGGAGACGACGGGTGGGACGCTCGGCGGCAGGGTGCTGCGCGGGGCCACCCGCGGCCCGCGGGCCGGGGTGCGGCTCAGGGTGGCGTCGAGGCGGTCGAGGTTCTTGCTGGCGGTCGAGGCGAGCTGCCAGGGCACGCTGGTCACCATCACGCCCGGCTCGAAGAGCAGACGTCCCTTGAGGCGCAGCGCGCTCTGGTTGTGCAGCAGGTTCTCCCACCAGCGGCCGACGACGTACTCGGGGATGAAGACGGTGACCACGTCCCGGGGCGACTCCCGGCGGGTGTTGGCCACGAAGTTGAGGATGGGCCGGGTGATCTCCCGGTACGGCGAGTCGACCACGGTGAGCGGGACGGGCAGCTCGCGCTGCTCCCACTCCGCCTGGAGCTGCCGGGTGTCCTTCTCGTCGACGTTCACCGTCACGGCGGTCAGCGTGTCCGGCCGGGTGGCCCGGGCGTACGCGATGGCCCGCAGGGTCGGCTGGTGCAGCTTGCTGACCAGCACGATGGCGTGGTTGCGGGCGGGCAGCACGCCCCGGACCTCGGTCGGCTCCAGCTCGGCGGCGACCCGGTCGTAGTGCCGGCGGATGGCGAGCATCACCAGGTAGATCACCGCCATCGCGGCGATCGCGATCCAGGCGCCGAGCAGGAACTTGGTCAGCAGCACGATGATCAGCACGGTGCCGGTCATCACCATGCCGAAGGCGTTGATCGCCCGGGACCGGATCATCCGGTGCCGGGCCTCCGGATCACGCTCGGTGCGCAGGTGCCGGTTCCAGTGCCGGATCATGCCTGCCTGGGAGAGCGTGAACGAGACGAACACCCCGACGATGTAGAGCTGGATGAGTTTGGTGACCTCGGCCTGGAAGCCGACGATCAGCACGATCGCGAAGACGGCCAGGAAGACGATGCCGTTGGAGAAGGCCAGCCGGTCGCCCCGGGTGTGGAACTGCCGGGGCAGGTAGCGGTCCTGGGCCAGGATCGAGCCGAGCACCGGGAAGCCGTTGAACGCGGTGTTCGCGGCCAGGAAGAGGATCAGCGCGGTCATCCCGGCGACCACGTAGAGCAGGATCGAACCGCTGCCGAAGACGGTCTCACCGAGCTGGGTGGTGACGGTCTTCTGCACGTAGCCCTCGGGGCCGGAGACGATCTGCAGCTCCGGGTTCTCCACGAACTGCAGGCCGGTCAGCCGGGACAGCCAGATGATGCCGACCAGCATGGCGACCGCGATGGTGCCGAGCAGCAGCAGGGTGGTCGCCGCGTTGCGGCTCTTGGGAGCCTTGAACGCGGGCACGCCGTTGGAGATGGCCTCCACACCGGTGAGCGCGGCGCAGCCCGAGGAGAAGGTCCGCAGCAGCAGGAAGATCAGGGCGAAACCGGTCACGCTGTGCTCGGCCTGGATCACCAGGTCGGCGCTGGGCGCGCGCAGGTCGTCGCCGAGCACGAAGTACCGCACCAGCCCGGTGAGGATCATCCCGACCATCACGATGATGAAGCCGTAGGTGGGGATCGCGAAGGCGGTGCCCGACTCGCGCAGGCCGCGCAGGTTCATCGCGGTGAGCAGCGCCACCGCGATGACCGCGATGAGCACCTTGTGGGTGGCCACGAAGGGCACCACCGAGCCCAGGTTCGCCACCCCGGAGGAGACCGACACCGCGACGGTGAGGACGTAGTCGACCATCAGCGCGCTGCCCACGGCCAGGCCGGCCCGCGCCCCGAGGTTGACGGTGGCCACCTCGTAGTCGCCGCCGCCCGACGGGTAGGCGTGCACGTTCTGCCGGTAGCTGGCGACCACGGTGAGCATCACCACGACCACCGCGAGGGCGATCCACGGCGAGAAGAGGAACGCCGAGGCCCCGGCGATGGAGAGGGTCAGCAGGATCTCGTCGGGCGCGTACGCCACGCTGGAGAGGGCGTCGGAGGCGAAGACCGGCAGGGCGATGCGCTTGGGGAGGAGGGTGTGCTGGAGCCGGTCGGACCGGAAGGGTCGACCGACGAGGAGTCGCTTCAGCAGCGAGGTGGGACTGGCCACAAGCGCTAAGGGTACGACCACCGCGCGCCGACCGTCGGGGGGTGCCTGATCACCACCGAGGCGCACCCGCGCGGTACGGTCGGTCCCCCGTCGGCGCGGCGGACGTGGCACGCTCGCAGAGAGCGCCGCCGTCCGCCGAACGGGCGGCACCGTTGGGAGGGACACCAGTGCATGTCGTGATCATGGGCTGTGGCCGGGTCGGCTCGACCCTCGCCCACAGCCTGGAGTCCCGGGGTCACTCGGTGGCGGTGATCGACCAGGACGCCGACGCGTTCCGCCGCCTCGGGCCCGACTTCGCCGGCATCACCGTCACCGGCGCGGGCTTCGACGGCGAGGTGCTGCGCCAGGCCGGCATCGAGCGGGCGGACGCCTTCGCCGCCGTCTCCAGCGGCGACAACTCCAACATCATCTCGGCCCGGCTGGCCCGCGAGACGTTCGGCGTCTCCCGGGTCGCCGCCCGCATCTACGACCAGCGCCGGGCGCAGGTCTACGAGCGGCTCGGCATCCCCACCGTGGCCACCGTCCGGTGGACGGCCGACCGGATGCTGCGGCACCTGGTCCCCGAGGGCAACATCGAGATCTTCCGCGACCCCACCAGCACCGTCTCGATCATCGAGGTGCCGGTGCACAAGGAGTGGGTCGGGCGGGCGCTGCACCAGCTGGAGGAGGCGGCCGGCGCGCGGGTGGCGTACCTGATCCGCTTCGGGATCGGCACGCTGCCCACCGCCTCCACCGTCGTGCAGGAGGGCGACCAGCTCTACGTGCTGGTCACCGACGACATCGCCGCCTCGGTCACCGCGGTGGCCGCGGCGCCGCCCGAAGGAGGGCTCTGAGCATGCGGATCGCCATCGCCGGTGCCGGCAACGTCGGCCGGTCGATCGCCCAGGAGCTGATCGACAACGGCCACCAGGTGATGCTGATCGAGCGCCAGCCCCGGATGCTGCGCCCGGACCGGGTGCCGGCCGCCGACTGGGTACTGGCCGACGCGTGCGAGCTGACCAGCCTGGAGGAGGCCAACGTCGCCGGCTGCGACGTGGTCGTCGCGGCGACCGGTGACGACAAGGTCAACCTGGTGGTGTCGCTGCTGGCCAAGACCGAGTTCGCGGTGCCCCGGGTGGTCGCCCGGGTCAACCGGGCCGAGAACGAGTGGCTCTTCACGGAGCAGTGGGGCGTCGACGTGGCGGTCAGCAAGCCGCGGGTGATGGCGGCGCTGGTCGAGGAGGCGGTCACCGTCGGCGACCTGGTCCGGCTGATGACCTTCCGGCAGGGCGAGGCGAACCTGGTCGAGATCACCCTGCCGCCGACCGCGCCCTACGTCGGCCAGCCGATCCACGCGGTGCCGATCCCCCGGGACGCCGCACTGGTGGCGATCCTGCGCGGCAAGCGGGTGCTGGTGCCCAGCCCGGACGACCCGATCGAGGCCGGCGACGAGCTGATCTTCGTCTGCACCGCCGAGGTCGAGGACGAGGTCCGCGCGGTGATCCTCGGCCCCGACAGCGTCGAGCGGACCCGCGGCAAGGGCTGAGCGCGACCGCCGCCGGCTCACAGGCGTTCAGCCCGCCGCACGGCGGTGCGGGCGTCCTCGGTGACGGAGAAGGCCGGGAGCGCCGGCCGACTTCCGCCGCGCCCGGGGTGGGCCGGACGGGCTCAGGCGCCGGGCAGCGGCTGCGGCGCGCCCTGCCGGGTCACCCGGCGGACCGCCCAGACGGTGATCAGCAGCAGCAGCGCGTACGGCGGGTAGCCCAGCGCCAGCCGTGCCACGCCCAGCGCGGTGTCCTGGTGGGCCAGGTAGAGCCCGGCCTGCACGCCCACCTTGGCCAGCCAGACCACGCCCCAGAGCACGGTGAGCTGGGTGAAGGTGCGTACCAGCCGGGGATCGTCGCGCCACTCGGAGCGCCCCTTGGCAACCAGCACCGACCAGATCCAGCCGACCAGCGGCTGGCGGATCGCCGCCGAGATCAGCAGGGCCACCCCGTAGGCGATGCCGTAGAGGATGCCGGGGAGGTAGAAGTCCCGCTCGTCGCCGGTGCGCCAGGCGATGAACGCGCCGATGCCGATGCCGACGAGCCCGTTGACCGCGTGCCGGACCGGGCGCCGCTGAGCCAGCCGCGCGACGGCGATCAGCACCGCCACCCCGACCGAGGCGATCACGGCGGGCCGCAGGTCGCCCACGATGTTGGCGAGCACGAAGACCAGCACGGGGATGCTGGACTCGACCAGGCCCCGCCAGCCGCCGAGCTGGTCGGCCATCTGCTCGGCGAGGCTGGGCAGCTGCCCGTCGTCCTCCGGGTGCGGCGCGGTGGCCGGCTGCTGTCCCGTCGTCACTTCGGCGACTCCAGCTCGTAGTACGGGTTATAGATGACCTTGCGGTCGTCCCGGACGGCCACCCGGCCGCGGGCGGTGAGGTGCCGCCCCGGCTCGATGCCGGCGATGTGCCGCCGGCCCAGCCAGACCAGGGTCACCACGTCGCTGCCGTCGTAGAGGTCCGCCTCCAGGGTGGGCAGGTTGGTCCGCGGGGTGTAGACCACGGTGCGGAGCCGGCCGGTGACCGAGACCACCTGGCCGCGCGTGCACTGCCGGGCCGGCACCCCGCCGCACTCGGCGCTCTCCCGTTGCAGCTCCTGCGCCTCGATCTCGGCCTCGCTCGCGGTGAGCCGCCGCAGGATGCGCCGTAGCGACACCCGGCCCTCGTCGGTCGTCATGACCTCCGCGCCACCCTCTCCACGCTGACCGGCCCGCGCCGGCACTGGCCCGGCCCCGCCGATGCCGGAACCGTCCCGCCAGCGTACGCCGATCCCGCCCGCCGGACCGGTCCGGCGTACCCGCGACGGCCGGCGGGCGGGCGGAGCTGGCCGGACCCGGTCCACCGGCCCCCGGCGACGGGTGGGCCCACCGAGACGGCCGGCGGGCGGGCAGAGCCCCCCGGACCCGCCCACCGGCCCCCGGCGACGGGTGGCCCACCGGGGCGGGCGGAGCCGGGCGGGACCGGCCGGACACGGCACCGGGCCCGGCTCCGTCGGTGGACGGTGCCGGGCCCGGTGAAGTGGTCGTTGCCGGGCCGGTCAGGCCTCGCGCGGGGCGGGTGCCGGAGCGCCGCCCTCGCCACCCTCGGCCTGCTCGGCGACCTCGCGGGGCAGCCGCAGCGGCAGCGGCTCGCGGACCGGCTTCGCCTCCTGCCCCCGGTCGACGACCAGGCCGTCCAGGCACTCCCCCAGCGGCCCGGCCGCGGCCGGGTCGGTGGCGGCAGCGCCCTGGTAGACACCGCGAACCATCCAGCGCGGCCCGTCGATGCCGACGAAACGCAGGTCGGTCAGGCCGTCCGGGGTGCGGACCCGGGCGTGCAGCTCGGTGCCGTACTCGCCCTCGACCTCCTGGGCGGCGGCACCGTCGGCGAAGAGGGACTGGCGGATCTCCTCGCGCACCTCGTCCCAGATGCCCTCAGAGCGGGGCGCGGCGAAGACCCCGAGCTGGAGGGCGTTCTCCCCGTGCACCAGCACGACCTGCTGGATCACACCCTGCGGGTCGGCCTGCACGCGCACCTCGACGCCGGGCACCGCCGGGATGTGCAGGCTGCCCAGATCGAGCCGCTCTACGCCCTCCGGCGCCTCCGAGCTGTCGTACGGACCGCGCGACGGACCCGTCGGCTCGGCGTCGTACGAGTCGAGGACCTCGGCGGCCCGGTCGTCACGGGCACCCCGCCCGCCGTCGGCCCGCTTCCGGCTGAAGATCACTGCGCCCACCCTCCGCTGTTCGCACTCACCCTGCCACCTCTTCCGTCTGTCCGCCCGCCCGGTCGGGATCTTCCCGTCGACCGGTCGCGGGCGGCGGCACCAGACCGGCGTGTCCGCCGGTCGAGCCGTGTCCACCGGCCCCGCGCCGCGAGCCGGGCAGCTCGGCCACCGGCTGGAAATCCGCCCGCTCCACCCGCTGGACAACGAGCTGCGCGATGCGATCGCCACGGGAGATCTTCGCCGGCGTGTGCCGATCATGGTTGATCAGGTTGACCAGGATCTCACCCCGGTAGCCGGCGTCGACCGTACCGGGCGCGTTGAGCACCGTCACGCCGAGCCTGGCGGCCAGGCCGGAGCGCGGGTGCACCAGGCCGACGTACCCCTCCGGCAGCGCCAGCGCCACCCCGGTCGGCACCAGGGCCCGGCCGCCGGGAGGCAGCTCGACGTCCGCGGCGGCCACCAGGTCGGCCCCGGCGTCACCGGGATGGGCGTACGCGGGCAGCGGAAGCTCCGGGTCGAGCTGCCGCACGGGCACGGGTACGACGTGGGTCACGATGCTCCCTCTTCCGTCGGGTTCGTGGGCTGGCCCTGCCATCCTGCCGGGTCGCACGGCCACCGCGCGCCGTACCCTCGCAGGTGTGAGCGTGTCGCCTTCCCCGTCCTCGCCGGCCCCGCGCACCGCGGCGGCCGCGGAGCACTCCGAACGGCTGAGTCTGCCCTGGTGGCTCTGGGTGGTCGGGCTGGCCCTGTCCGGGCTGCTGGCCGCCGAGGTGTGGATGGGCGCCCCCGGGGTGCGGGCCTGGCTGCCCTTCGTGGTCCTCCCGCCGGCGACGGCGGTCGCGCTGTGGTGGCTGGGCAGGGTCCGGGTGGCGGTGCGCGACGGCGAACTGTTCGTGGACGACGCCCACCTGCCGGTGCGGTACGTGGCGGACGTGGTGCCGTTGGACGCCGCCGGGCGCCGGGAGGTCCTCGGCGTGGGCGCGGATCCGCTGGCCTTCGTGGTGCAGCGGCCCTGGATCGGCGGCGCGGTGCAGGTGGTGCTGGACGATCCGGCCGACCCGACCCCGTTCTGGGTGGTCAGCACCCGTCACCCGGTCGAGCTGGCCCGCGCGGTCATGGCCGCCCGCGACGCGGCCTGACCCCTCAGGGCAGCGCCAGCCGGCCGCCGGGCAGCGCCCCGCCCTTGCGGCGCAGGTCCCGGCGGATCTCGTCGGCGAGGGTCCTGGTGGCCCGCCCGTTGAGGTAGCTGGCCACGGCCGCGCCGGTGAGGAACGGCCCCAGCGTGGTCAGGTTGCGCCCGAACCGCTTGAGCAGGGTGTCGCGCAGCTCCCTGCGGGCCGCGGTGCCGAGCACCGCGCCGACGCCCACCCCGGGCGTCATCGGGTTGATCCCGCGTTGGTTGGCCCAGGACTGCATCAGGGCGACCGCCCGCTGGCTGCCGCCGGTGGCCAGCGGCACGTGGTAGACCTCGTGCAGTTCGCCGATGAGCTTCAGCTCGATCGCCACCACGGCGACGGTCTCGGCGGCCAGCAGCACGGGCGCCGAGAGCAGGGTCGGGGTGGCCACCCACTCCACGGCGGCGACGCCGCCGCCGGCCGCACCCACCCCGGCGGTGGCCCGGGCGGCGTTGCGCACCAGCCGCTCGGCGAGCGCCTCGTCGTCCAGCCCAGGGAAGTGCCGGCGCAGCGTGGCCAGGTCCCGGACCGGGATGTGCGGCGCCACGTCGGAGACCGTGTCGGTCATCCAGCGCAGCGCGGCCTTCGGCTTGAACAGGTCGGCCAGCCCACGGGCGCGGGCCAGCCCCACCAGCCGGGTGAGCAGTTGACGGCGGCGGGCCGGCTCGATGTCGTCGGCGGTCAGCGCGGCGACGGTCGCGCCGAGTTCCTCCGCGGCCCGGTCGGCCGATTCCGGCGGGCCCGCGCCGAGGGTGCCGCCGGCCGCGCCACCGGACGTCGGGCCGGCGGTGGACGGTGCCGCCTGCCGGGCACCGGTGGCCCCGGCGCCCGGGAGGTGCCGGCGCAGGTCCCGGACCGGGATGTGCGGCGCCACGTTGGAGACCGTGTCGGTCATCCGGCGCAGCGCGGCCTTCGGCTTGGACAGGTCGGCCAGCCCGCGGGCGCGCGCCAGCAGTTGACGGCCGCGGGCCGGATCGCTGTCGTCGGCGGTCAGCGCGGCGGCGCTCTCACCGGATTCCTCAGCGGCCCGGTCGGCCGATTTCGGCTTGCCGGACGGCGTGTCGAAGGTGCCCCCGGCCGCTCCGGCCGCGCCACCGGACGTCGGGTGCCCACCGGACGTCGGGTCCCCACCGGACGTCCGGGCACCGGTGGTCCCGGTGCGCGGACCGCCGGTGACGGTGCCGTCCGGGCGGTGGGTGGCACCCGAATCCGGGCTCGTCGTGGCTCCCGGCTGCGCCGGGGCGTCCGCCCCGGCACCGGAGCGCGGCCCGGTCGGCGTACCCCCCGCCGAGCCACCGGCCCGCTCGTCACGTTCGCTCATGCCGCCCGACCTCCCGTGCTCCCGGCGGCGTGGTCACCGCCCGTTACGAGTCAAGCAGCTCCCCGCCGCCCCCGCACGGCAGCTCGAGCAGCGGCGGCCCCGTCGTGGCGGCCGCCGCCGATGTGCGGTTCGGGGTCAGACGCACTCGCGGCAGATCAGCTCGCCGTTGCGCTCGACCGCCAGCTGGCTCCGGTGGTGGACCAGGAAGCAGCGGCCGCAACGGAACTCGTCCTGCTGCATCGGCAGGACCTTGACGGTCAGCTCCTCGTCGGCCAGGTCGGCGCCGGGCAGCTCGAAGCTCTCGGCCACCTCGGCCTCGTCGACGTCCACGGCGCCCGACTGTGAGTCGACCCGCCGGGCCTTGAGCTCTTCCAGGCTGTCCTCGCCGAGGTCGACCTCGTCGCGACGCGGGGCGTCGTAGTCGGTGGCCATCGGTTCACTCTCCCATATCGATATTGTCGCTTCCGGTTGTAACGCCGGACGACGTTGTTTCGGTTCCCACTGGCCGGCCACCCTTTGTGTCGGTCACCCGACCCGCCGGCCGCTCTGGCCGGGGGCCGACAGGGGCTCCCCCAGCGAGCGCGGAACCTTACCCCCCTCGGGCGAGGCATGTATACCGCCCTCGTGGCTGAGATGTACGCCCCAGCACCCCGAGTTGTTCCCAATGTGACTCAGGCGACACGAAGATAGGGGTAGTAGTACCCGCTTCCCGGATGGCGCGCCGGCATGTCGGACTGTTTCCACGCGACGGTCGGACAACCGTTAACCTCAGCGGCGTACTCGACGGCCGGCGGGGCGGCCCGACCACCGGCTGGCCGCCGCCACCCATCACTGTCCGGGGAGCGCCCAGATGAGTTTTGCGCGAGTGCGAGCACTCGTTGTCGTCGGTCTGCTGGCGGTGGTCGCCCTGGTCTTCGTCGTCGTCGCCATGGTGCGGGACACGCAGGGCAAGGCGGGCGCCGCCGGGGGCTGCCCCGAGGGCTGGCCGCTCGCCGACATCACCCTACGCGAGCCGAAGGACGTGAAGATCAACGTCTTCAACGCCACCGACCAGATCGGCCTGGCCGGCAACATCGCCGACGACTTCCGCAACCGGAAGTTCCAGGTGAAGAAGACGGCCACCGCGCCGAAGGGCGTCGACGAGGTGGCGGTGCTGCGCTACGGCCCCAAGGGCGTCGGCTCCGCGCACCTGCTGCGGGCCTACTTCCTGAACAACGCCGAGCCCGTCTACGACGCCAAGCGCAAGGACGACACCGTCGACGTCGTGCTGGGCAACGGCTTCCAGCAGCTGGCCACCACCACCGAGGTGAACCAGTCCCTGGGCGACCTGGGCGCGCCCGAGGCGCCCGCCGGCTCCTGCCCGATGCCGGTCGAGAAGTGACCGATCCGTCGGCCGGGCCGGCGGACCGACCAGACTGATCTGACCGAAACGGCGGTGTCCCCCAGGACACCGCCGTTTCGCTGTCGGAGATCCGGTCATCGCGCCGGCCACCGTGACCACCGCCCCGGCTCCGATCGCAGAGCGGACCGGCCCACGTCGGCCGGGCCCGGACGGTCAAGAGCCGCCGGAGGCCCCGGCCCACGTCGGCCGGGTCCGGGCGGTCAGGGGCCGCCGGAGGCGTCGAGGTCGGCGAGCCGGTCGTGCAGCGGCGCGAAGAGCGCCGGCGGCGCGGCGATCACCAGGTCCGGGCCGGCCGGCAGGCCGCCCAGCCCGGCGACCCGCAGTCCCGCCTCGGCGGCCACCAGGCCGCCGGCCGCCTGGTCCCAGGCGGCCAGCCCCTTCTCGTAGTAGGCGTCCACCCGCCCCTCGGCGGCCAGGCAGAGGTCCAGCGCGGCGGCGCCGAGCCGGCGGATGTCGCGGACGTGCGGGATCAGTTCGGCGATCACCCGGGCCTGGTGCGAACGGCGCGCCGGGTCGTAGCCGAATCCGGTGGCGACCAGCGCCTGGCCCAGGTCGACCTCGGTCGAGCAGCGCAGTCGCTGCCCGTCGCGCCAGGCCCCGCCGCCCGCGGTGGCGGTCCACTCCTCCCCGGTGGCCACGTTGCGCACCACCCCGGCGACCACCTCGCCGTCGACCTCGGCGGCCAGCGACACCGCGCAGTACGGCAGCCCGTAGAGGTAGTTGACGGTGCCGTCGATCGGGTCGACGATCCAGCGCACCCCGCTGATCGCACCGTCGGCCGCCCCGGCGCCGTACTCCTCGCCGAGAACGGCGTCGTCGGGGCGTACCCGGTGCAGCGCGTCGAGGACCTGGCGCTCGACGGCGCGGTCCGCGGCGGTGACCACGTCCGTGACGGTGCTCTTGGTCGCGGCGACCGACACCCCCTCGGCGCGCATCCGGTGCGCGGTGGCCGCGGCCTGCCGGGCGACGTCGATCGCGATCGTGAGCAGTTCGGCCGGCGCCGGCGCCGAACGAGTCATGGTTCGTCCCCTTCCCGCACGATCGGGACGACCCGCCGTGCGCGCGGGTATCATCCTTACAAAGTCCATATGTGCGCCGAATCGGCGGTCCCCGCCGCCGGTACGCCGTGCGCCGCAGGATGATCGCCGCAGACGGCGTTACAATTCACCCTGCCCACGCGCCACGGACCGCCGCCGGACGGACGGCCCGGGACACGGGGGTCCCTCAACGACATCGCCCGGCACGGTGCCCCACGCTGCGCCGGACGACCCGGCCGTGCTCGCTCTTCGCCTCCGGAAGGTCATTCGTGACAGAACCCCGCCAGACCGGCGCCGACGTTCGCTCGCTCACCGACACCCTGATCGCCCACGCGCAGAGCGCCGGCGGCCAGTTGACGTCGGCCCAGCTCGCGCGCACCGTCGAGTCCGCTGAGGTGACCCCGGCCCAGGCCAAGAAGATCCTGCGGGCGCTCTCCGATGCGGGGGTGACCGTGGTCGTGGACGGCTCGGCCAGCACCCGTCGTCGGGTCGCCGCGGCCCGGTCCGCCACCCCGGCCTCGCGTGCCACCACCGCCAAGACCACCAAGAAGGCCGCGGCGCCCGCCCCCAAGCAGGCGCCCGCCGCCGACGAGGCCCCGGCGCCCGCCCCGCGCAAGGCGGCGCCGCGCAAGGCCGCCGCCACCACCGCCGAGGTGGCCGCCAAGGCCGCCGCGCCGGCCGCCAAGGCGACGAAGTCCACCCGCGCCACCAAGGCGACGGTGGCCGCTGCCGGCAAGGCCACCAAGGCCGCCGCCGGCAAGGCCCAGGGCGAGGGTGCCGAGGGCGAGATCGACCCCGAGGAGCTCGCGGCCGCGATCGAGGACGTGGTGGTCGAGGAGCCGGCCGAGCTGACCAAGGCCGCCGAGGCCGACGCGGCCAGCTCCGCCACGGACAACGACTTCGAGTGGGACGACGAGGAGTCCGAGGCGCTCAAGCAGGCGCGTCGTGACGCCGAGCTCACCGCCTCGGCCGACTCCGTCCGGGCGTACCTCAAGCAGATCGGCAAGGTTCCGCTGCTCAACGCGGAGCAGGAGGTGGAGCTCGCCAAGCGGATCGAGGCCGGGCTCTACGCCGCCGAGCGGCTGCGCGCGGCCGAGGAGGGTGAGGAGAAGCTCACCCGCGACATGCAGCGGGACCTGGGCTGGATCTCCCGCGACGGCGAGCGCGCCAAGAACCACCTGCTGGAGGCCAACCTCCGCCTGGTCGTCTCGCTGGCCAAGCGCTACACCGGCCGCGGCATGGCCTTCCTGGACCTGATCCAGGAGGGCAACCTCGGTCTGATCCGCGCGGTCGAGAAGTTCGACTACACCAAGGGCTACAAGTTCTCCACGTACGCCACCTGGTGGATCCGGCAGGCGATCACCCGGGCGATGGCCGACCAGGCCCGCACCATCCGCATCCCGGTGCACATGGTCGAGGTGATCAACAAGCTCGGCCGGATCCAGCGCGAGCTGCTCCAGGACCTGGGCCGCGAGCCCACCCCGGAGGAGCTGGCCAAGGAGATGGACATCACACCGGAGAAGGTGCTGGAGATCCAGCAGTACGCCCGGGAGCCCATCTCGCTCGACCAGACCATCGGCGACGAGGGCGACAGCCAGCTCGGTGACTTCATCGAGGACTCCGAGGCCGTCGTCGCGGTCGACGCCGTCTCCTTCTCGCTGCTGCAGGACCAGCTCCAGCAGGTGCTGCAGACGCTCTCCGAGCGTGAGGCGGGCGTGGTACGCCTGCGCTTCGGCCTGACCGACGGTCAGCCGCGCACCCTGGACGAGATCGGCCAGGTGTACGGGGTGACCCGGGAGCGGATCCGGCAGATCGAGTCCAAGACCATGTCCAAGCTGCGTCACCCGTCCCGTTCCCAGGTGCTCCGCGACTACCTGGACTGACCCCTTCACGTCAACCAGCCGTGTCGGTTTGACCACTAGCCGTAGAACACTCAAAGGTGATCCGTCGGTTGCCTGTTTGTGATCGTTGACGTGGCACCCTTGGCACACGGCACACTGTCTCCCTGCCAGGTGTGACCTCGGTCGCCCGCGGGCACACGGGGAAGGCAGGGCCCGACGAGGGTGTTGCACGATGGGTGAGCAACGACCGAAGAGAGTGTTCATCGGTGACGACCAGAGGAGGAAGGCGATGACCCCGACCCTCACGCCGCCGCCCGAGACGGTGGCTCCCCCAGCCGCCGATGAACGGTGCGACCGCTGCAATGCTGCCGGCAAGCTCCGGATCACTCTGGCGGGTGGGAGCGAGCTGGTGTTCTGTGGGCACCACGCGAACAAGTACGCGGAGGATCTCGTGAAGATCACCGTGAAGTACGCGACGGACCCGGAGTTCAGCTGGCGTGGCGCCGATCTGATGGCGAACTGAATCCGCAACCACATAACGACGACATAGCCGGCCGGGAGCCCCAAAGGGCTCCCGGCCGGCTTCGTCTGCGCTCTGTCCCCCCACCGCGCCCGCGCCCCGCGCCCCGGATCCGCGCACTTTCACGGAATGAGTGACCTCGACGCGCCGAATGGCCACGCTTTCCCTGAAAGTGCGGGGGCCGCCGGGACGGCTCGGACCGTTGGGGTGGAGGGGTTAGAGGGTTTGGACGGTGGCGATGCGCTCTTCGAGCTGCTCGATGGTCGCCTGGGCGCTGGGTGGGCCGCCGCAGAGGCGGCGCAGCTCGGCGTGGATCTTGCCGTGCGGCTGGCCGGTGCGGTGGTGCCGGGCGGCCACCAGGGCGTTCAGCTGGCGGCGCAGGGCCACCCGACGCTGGGCGGCACTCATCGGTGCCGCCGGCGCCGCGGGGGCGTCAGCGGCCGGCTCAGCGGTCTGCGTGGCCGCCCGTCGGCGCTGCGCCGCGAGCTGTTCGGCCTGCCGCTTGGTGAGCAGCATGGAGACCTGGTCGGCGGTGAGCAGACCGGGCAGGCCGAGGTATTCCTCCTCCTCGGGGGTGCCGGCCTGGGCGGCGGTGCCGAAGGAGGCGCCGTCGAAGATGACCTGGTCCAGCTCGGCGGTCGCGGAGAGCGCGGTGAAGCGCTTCTCCAGCTCACCGCTGGCCTGGTCGTCGCGTTGGGCGCGCTCCAGCAGGTCGTCGTCGAAGCCGTCGGACTCCTTGGGCTTGCCGAGCACGTGGTCCCGCTCGGCCTCCATCTCGCTGGCCAGTCCGAGCAGGTGCGGCACGCTCGGCACGAAGACCGAGGCGGTCTCCCCCGGTCGCCTGGCCCGCACGAAACGCCCGATCGCCTGGGCGAAGTAGAGCGGCGTGCTGGCACTGGTGGCGTAGACGCCGACCGCCAGCCGGGGAATGTCGACGCCCTCGGACACCATCCGGACCGCGACCAGCCAGCGCTGCTCGGACGCCGCGAACGTCGCGATCCGCGCGGAGGCCCCCACGTCGTCGGAGAGCACCACCGCGGCCTTCTCGCCGGTCACCTGCTCGATCAGCTTCGCGTACGAGCGGGCGTTCTGCTGGTCGCTGGCGATGACGAGGCCACCCGCGTCCGGCATGCCGGCGTTGCGCAGCACGGTCAGCCGGGCGTCGGCGGCCCGGAGCACCTGGGGCATCCAGTCGCCGGCCGGGTCCAGGGCGGTACGCCAGGCCTGCGCCACCAGGTCCTGCGTCATCGGCTCGCCCAGCCGCGCCGCCAGCTCGTCGCCGGCGTTGGTGCGCCACCGGGTCTCCCCCGAGTACGCCAGGAAGAGCACCGGCCGGACCACGCCGTCGCGCAGCGCGTCGGAGTAGCCGTAGACCGAGTCGGCGCGGGAGCGCAGCAGCCCGTCGCCGCCGCGCTCGTAGCTGACAAACGGGATGGGGTTGTCGTCGGAGCGGAACGGCGTACCGGTGAGCATCAGCCGGCGTACCGCGGGCTCGAAGGCGGCCTTGACCCCGTCGCCCCAGGACCGGGAGTCGCCGGCGTGGTGGATCTCGTCGAGGATGACCAGCGTGCGCCGGGTCATGGTGCGCCGCCGGTGCACCTGCGGGGCCATGCCGACCTGGGCGTAGGTGACGACCGCGCCGTGGAAGTCGGCGGAGGAGTGCACGTCGGCGTTGCGGAACGCGGCGTCGAGCTGGATGCCGACCCGGGCGGCGGCGCTCGCCCACTGGGTCTTCAGGTGCTCGGTCGGGGCGACCACGGTGACCGCCTCGACGGTGCCGTCCACCAGCAGCTCGGCGGCGATCCGCAGGGCGAAGGTGGTCTTGCCGGCGCCGGGGGTGGCGACCGCGGTGAAGTCGTCGGTGCGGCGGCGCAGGTACTCCACCATCGCCTTGCGTTGCCAGGCACGCAGGGGCGGGAACGTCTCTAGCGCCGGCAACCGGGCTGCCACGCGAGGCTCCTCTCCGACCGCACCATGGCGGACCCCGGCCGAGGGCCACGGGTACCGCCGCCCATGAAAACGCCTCCGCGCAGAAGATGCCGCGAAGGCCGACTCAGCATAACCAGCGGACGCCGCTCGCCCCACTCGACGCCACGCTGGTCACATCCGCCACCCCCGCCCGCGCCCCGCCCGACCCGCTCTGCGGCGGGCCGGCGCGGCGCGGTGTGAAGAGGTGGGTGGTCAGGTCTGGGGGCCGCGAACCCCGGTCTTCGGGGGTCGCAGGGTGGCCACCGGAGCCGACCAGCGCCGTCGCAGCGCCACCAGCCGCAGCGCGAAGACCAGCAGGGCGGCGGCGGTCAGCGGCCCGGTGCCGGCGCGTCCGGTGGCGTCGAGCAGGGCCACCGCGATCGCGCCGGCCAGCGCGGCCACCGCGTAGATCTCCCGGCGCAGCACCACCGGGATCTCGGCGGTGAGCAGGTCACGGCCCAGCCCGCCGCCGATGGCGGTGAGCATGCCGATCACGCAGGCGCCGACCGGCGGCACGTGGGCGTCGAGCGCCTTGAGCGTGCCGGTGACCGTGAACAGCGCGAGGCCCGCCGCGTCCAGCACCAGCACGGTGGTGCGCAGCCGGGCCAGCTGCGGGTGCAGCCAGAAGACGGCGGCGGCGGTCACCGCGGCGGTGGTGGCGTACCGCCAGTCGGCGAAGGCCAGCGGGGGCACCTCGTCGATGGCCAGGTCACGGAAGATCCCGCCGCCGAGTGCGGCCACGAAGCCGACGAAGACGACGCCGAAGAGGTCGAGTCGTTTGGCCACCGCCGCGGAGGCCCCGGAGGCGGCGAATACGGCCACCCCGGTCAGGTCGGCGAAGAGCAGGGCGGTGGAGGTGGTCACACCGCCGAAGAGTACGGGGGCGGCCGGACCGGCCGCCCGGGATCACTCGCCGTACGAGTCGTAGATCTCCTTGCACTTCGGGCAGACCGGCGAGCCGGGCTTGGCCGCCTTGGTCACCGGGAACGTCTCGCCGCAGAGCGCCACGACGAACGTACCCATGACGGCACTTTCGGCGATCTTCTCCTTGCGGACGTAGTGGAACATCTCCGGACCGGTGTCCGCGTCCTTCAGCTCCGGCCGTTCAAGAATCTGTGTGCTCACTGTTGCCACCTCCAACTTTCCAGTTTGGCAGGTCGGTGGGGGCCGGTCCACCGCAGCCCACCCCGACGGCGGCCCGTACGGTAACGGAGGTGACCAACTTTCACACCCGTCTCGGCGCTGAGGTCGCCGACGCCCTGCGTGACGGTCGACCGGTCGTCGCCCTGGAGAGCACCATCGTCTCGCACGGTCTGCCCCGACCGGACAACCTGCGAGTGGCCCGCCGGATCGAGCGGGCCGTACGGGAGGCCGGCGCGGTCCCGGCCACCATCGGAATGGTCGGCGGCGAGCTGGTGGTGGGGCTCGACGACGCCCAGCTCACCCGGCTCGCCACCGTCGACGGAGTGAGCAAACTCTCCGTACGCGATCTGGCGGTGGCCGCCGCCACCGGCGCGGACGGCGCCACCACGGTGGCCGCCACCAGCGCGGTCGCCGCGGCGGCCGGGATCGGTGTCTTCGCCACCGGCGGGCTGGGCGGCGTGCACCGGGAGGCGGCACAGACCTTCGACGAGTCCGCCGACCTGGTCACCCTGGCCCGGACGCCGATCGCGGTGGTCTGCGCCGGGGTGAAATCGATCCTCGACGTGGGCGCGACGCTGGAGCGCCTGGAGACCCTCGGCGTGGGCGTGGTCGGCTACCGCACCCGGCGGTTCCCCGGCTTCTACCTGACCGACGCCGGCTTCGACCTGGACTGGTCGGTGGACTCCCCGGAGCAGGTGGCGGACGTGCTGGCCGCCCGGGAGCAGCAGGGCGTGCACGGCGGCGGGCTGATCGTGGCCAACCCGCTGCCGACCGACGAGCAGCTCGACCCGGCGCTGCACGACCGGACCCTCGCCGAGGGCCTCGCCCGGCTGGGCCGCGATCAGGTGACCGGCAAGGCGGTGACCCCGTTCCTGCTGGCCCACTTCCACTCGGCCACCGAGGGCGCCAGCCTGGCGGTGAACGTGCGGATCATCCTGCGCAACGCCGAGTTGGCCGCCCGGATCGCCGTCGCCGCGGCCGCCCTGCGCACCGACGCGCCGGCATGACCGGCCCGTCCCGGGTGGTCGTGGTCGGTGACCTGATCACCGATGTGGTGGCGGTGCTGGCCGGGCCGCTGGCCACCGGCTCGGACACCCCGGCGACGATCCAGGTCAGCGGGGGTGGCCAGGCGGCCAACACCGCGGCGTGGATCGCGGCGCAGGGCGTGCCGGTGACGCTCGTGGGCGCGGTCGGCGACGACAGCGCCGGGCGGGACCGGGTGGCCGAGCTGGAGCGGGTCGGCGTGGAGTGCGCCGTCGAGGTGCATCCGGGCGGCGCCACCGGCACGGTGATCGTGCTGGCCACCGCCGGGGAACGCACGATGGTCACCGAGCGCGGCGCGAACCTGCGGCTGACCGTCGAGCACGTCGAGCGGGCGCTGGCCGCGGCGCCGGACGCCGCGCACCTGCACCTGTCCGGGTACTGCCTGCTGGACGCCGCGTCGCGGCCGGCCGGGCTGGCGGCGCTGGCCGCCGCCCGCGCGCGGGGGCTCACCACCAGCGTCGACGCGGCGTCCGCGGCGCCGCTGCGGCGGGTCGGCGCGGCGGCCTTCCTGTCCTGGGTACGCGACGTCGACCTGCTCCTGGTCAACGCGGACGAGGCCGGGGTGCTCGCCGGCGGACTGGACCCGGGGGCGCAGGCACGGGCGCTGTCGGTGTCGGCCCGTCGGGTGGTGGTGAAGCGGGGCGAGGCCGGCGCGGTGTGGGTCGATCGGAGCGCGACGGTGAGCGTGGCGCCCGCCCGGCGGGTCGCGGTGGTCGACGTCACCGGCGCCGGGGACGCCTTCGCGGCGGGCCTGCTGACGGCCTGGCTGGGCGGCGCGGAGCCGCGGGCGGCACTGGGCCGGGCCGGTGATCTCGGGGCGCTGGCCGTCTCGACGGTGGGCGCCCGGCCGACGGGCTGACCGAACCCATCGGGCAAGGGCGCCGGATCTGCAGGGCCCGGCGCCCGGCGGTCAGGGTTCGACGTCGATGATCTTGTGCGGCCGCTCCTCGGCGGTCAGGCTCATCGGCGGCGTCTCGTCGCGCATCCTGGGCTGGAACTTCCCCGCCAGCCGGTGCTGCTCCTTCGGCGGGCGGTCGTTGGCCAGCAGCACCGCCAGCCACGGGATGAGGACCATCCCGACGGCGCACAGCGGTAGCCAGAGCCAGAGCAGCGGGGCCTTCGCGCCGACCAGGATCGCACCGACGATCACACACGCCACCCGGATGCCCATCATCAGCACGTAGCGCTTCTGTCGGCTGGTGAGCTGGTCGTCCTGGCTGCGCGAGGCGTCGGTGATCAGAATCGGCTGGTACGCCTGACGCTTCACCACGGGCCTCCTCGAGGGGATTACGACCCATCCTGTCACTGCCGGGCCGTGATCAGCGAAAATCGACTCATCCCAGTGCGTGTTACGTCCGTGGTACGCTCCGCCCGTGGGCAACCGCTTCAGCTTCACCGACGAGGCGTTGACCAACCTGCGGGTCTACGACGTCACACCCGGGGAAGTCTGGGAGGCCCTGCACAGCACCCGCCGGGTGATCCGGCACCTGGGCGACGACGTCATGGTCGTCTACGCGGCGAACCGCCGCGGCAGGCGGCTGGCCGTGCTGCTCGCCGAGGCCGACGGCACCGACAACGACTGGGACATCCTCTCCGCCCGCGACCTGAGCGACGTCGAGGCCAAGCGCTACGACGAGGCCGTGCGGAGGGATCGCCGACGAGGAGGCGGTCACGATGAACCGTGACGACGCGACCAAGCGGTTCCACGGTGGCGACGACGCGTTCGCCGAGCTGATCGACGACAGCCAGCCGGTGGAGCTGCCCACCCCCGACAGCGACGTACCGATGGTCAGCCGCTCGGTACGCCTGCCGCTGGAGACCTACGAGCGGGTCCGGGCGGCCGCCGAGGCCCGGGGCATCGGCGTCACCACGCTGATGCGGCAGTGGATCGAGGCCGGGCTGGCCGACCTGGACGACTCCGCCACCGTCTCCCTCGCCGACGTACGGCGGGCACTGGCCTCGCTGTCCCGCCCGACCGCCGCCTGAGCCGTCGGCTCCCGCCGCGGCGGCGGCTACAGGGGCGACGCGGGTCGTTCGAGGGGACGGCCGTGCGCCCGCGCGGTGTCGGCGACGGCGATCCCGACCAGCACCGCCGCGCTCAGCCCCAGCAGCCCGATCGGCGGCAGCTGCGGCGCCAGCGGGAGCAGTCCGAGCAGGAGCACCACGCCGATCACCCGGCTGCGCGACACCCGCGCGAAGATCTCGTACTCGAAGCGGGCCCGGGCGGCCAGGAAGAGCGCCGGGCCGCCCGTCACGAACACCGCCCAGCCCAGCGGCGTACGCCCGTGCGGGTGGGCGATCACCAGCTCGTAGCCGACCCCGGTGAGCAGCACACCGGCCACGATCACCAGGTGCGTCCAGCTCGCCGACTCCCCCAGCACTCCCGGCGAGCGGGCCACTCTGATCGCCTCGGCCAGCACGTGTCCCGCCCGGTGGAAGTAGATCCGCCACAGCAGCGCGGTGGTGAGGAACGACAGGGCGAAGGCGAGCGCCGCGCGCGAGGAGAAGACGGCTCCGCTGAAGGTCGTCCCGATGACCAGGACCGTCTCGCCGAGCGCGATCAGGAAGAACTGCTGGTACCGCTCGGCCAGGTGCTCCCCCGCCACCGCCCAGCCCGAGGTGCGCACCGAGCCGCGCCAGGGCACCGGCCAGCCGAGCGCCAGCCCGGCGTAGTCCCAGGCCAGGGCGAGCGTCCAGAACACCTCCTGGGCCGGCGGCAGCAGGGCGCCGAGGAGCCAGGGCACCGCCCCGACCGCGAACCAGAGCAGGACCCGGCGGGTGACCGACCGGCGCGGATGCCCGCGCAGGGCCAGGGTGAGCAGGAGCGGCCGGCCGACCTGGATCGCCACGTAGCCCAGCGCAAACGGCAGCGCCCGCTCGGCGAACGCCCGGGGCATCGCCACGGCCATCACCATGCTGGCGAACATGGAGGCGACCACCACGAACTGGATCGGGCTCCGCTCCGGCTCGTACCGGCTGGTCACCCAGGCGGTCAGGATCCAGACCAACCACAGCGCGAGGAACAGCACCACGGTCTGGGCCACCTGGCGGAGCGCGTCCGGGGGATCGGCCGACACGTCGTCGATCAGACGCTGCGAGACGCGGGTCAGCGCGAAGACGAAAACCAGGTCGAAGAAGAGCTCCAGGAAGGTGGCGCGGGGCGAGGTCGTCACGCCGCGCAGCAGCCCCCCACCCTGCCCGTCCGCCATGGCCCACCCGTCGCCGCCGTCGCGGATCCCAACGAGCCGGCGCGCGGGCCGGTTGCGTCAGCCCTTCGCCGCCCGGGCCGCCGCCTTCGCCGCCTGCTTGAACTCGCGCACCCGGCGCAACGACTCCGGGTCGGTGATGTCGGCCACCGACCGGTACGCGTCCGCATCGCCGTACCCGCCGGCGGCCTCCCGCCAGCCGTCCGGGCGCACGTCGTACCGCTTGCCGAGCAGGGCGACGAAGATCTGCGCCTTCTGCTTGCCGAAGCCGGGCAGCTCGCCGATGCGGCGCAGCAGCTCCCGCCCGTCGGCGGCGTCCGACCAGAGCCGGGCGGCGTCACCGTCGTACCGGTCGACGAGCACCTGGCACACCTGCTGGACCCGGGCCGCCATCGCCTTCGGGAAGCGGTGCAGCGCCGGTGGCCGGGCGAAGATCTCGACCAGTGCCTCGGGGTCGTACCCGGCCAGCTCCCGGGCGTCCGGCTCGTGCCCCAGCCGCTGCGCCAGCACGTACGGCGAGGTGAACGCCTTCTCGAGAGGGATCTGCTGGTCGAGGACCATGCCGGTCAACAGGGCCAGCGGGCTGCGCTCCAGCAGCCGGTTGGCCTCGGGGTCGATGGGCAGCGAGAGCGTCATGCGCCCATCCTGCCGGTCGGCGCGACGGGCGCGTCGCCGACTCCCCGAGCGGACGCCGGACCCACAGGAACACCAAGGTTAGCCTGTGCTAACTTCTCCGCGTCGGCGGAGGGCCCGCCGGCCGCAGCCGAAGGAGTGCCGCCGTGCCCGTTCCCGCCCGCAGGTCTCTCGCGGTCACCGTCGCCGCCGGCCTGCTCTCGTTCGGCCTGGTCGCCTGCGGGTCCGGCGAGGACGACGCCGCCGACCCCGGCAAGCCCGGCGACAAGACCATCACCGTCTACAGCGGCCGCAACGAGGCCCTGGTCAAGCCGCTGCTCGACAAGTTCAGCCAGCAGACCGGCATCACCATCAAGACCCGCTACGCCACCACCGCCCAGCTCGCCGCCCAGCTGGTCGAGGAGGGCGGCAAGTCCCCGGCCGACGCCTTCTTCGCCCAGGACGCCGGCGCCCTCGGCGCGGTCGCCAAGCGGGACATGTTCGCCCCGCTGCCCGCCGCCGCACTGGACAAGGTGCCGCAGATCTACCGGGCCCGCACCGGCCAGTGGGTGGGCGTCAGCGCCCGCGCCCGGGTGCTCGCGTACCACGCCGACAGCGTGCCCGCCGCCGAGCTGCCCACGTCGGTCTTCGCGCTGACCGACCCGAAGTGGAAGGGCAAGATCGGCGTCGCTCCGACCAACGCCTCGTTCCAGGCGTTCGTCACCGCGATCCGGGTGCAGCACGGCGACCAGAAGGCGAAGGACTTCCTCGCCGGCCTCAAGGCCAACGAGCCGCAGATCCGGGACAACAACGTCAAGATCGTCGAGGATATCGACAAGGGCACCATCCAGGTCGGCCTGGTGAACCACTACTACCTGGGCGAGGTGGCCAAGGAGAAGGGCACCACCCCGGACGCGCTCAAGGCCAAGCTGCACTTCTTCCCCGGCGGCGACACCGGCGCCCTGGTCAACGTCGCCGGCGTCGGCGTGCTCAAGCGCTCCGCCGAGGACCCGGACACCAAGGCCTTCGTGGACTTCCTGCTCGGCCCGGAGTCGCAGAAGTACTTCGCCGAGCAGACCTTCGAGTACCCGGTGGTCACCGGCGCCGGCACCCCGGCCGGCGTGCCGCCGCTGGCCGAGCTGGACACCCCGGACATCGACCTGAACGACCTGGACACCCTGGACGCCACGATCGGCCTGATCAAGGACTCGGGGCTCGTACCCTGACCGCCCCGACCACTGCGCCCGAGGCCGGGCCGGCCCGTTCCGGGCCGGCCCGCTTCGGCGTACCGGGGTCGTTGCGCCGGCTGGCGCCGCGCCCGGCGCTGCTCGCGGCCTCGACCGCCGCGGTCGCCGTGGCCCTGATCCCCCTGGTCTACCTCGCGGTACGCACGGCGGAGGCGGGCGCCGACCGGGTCGTCGCCGAACTGTGGACCGAGCGGGTCGGGCTGCTCGCGGTCCGCAGCCTCGCTCTGGCCGCCGTGGTCACCACCGCCTGCGTGCTGCTCGGCGTCGGCGCCGCCTGGCTGGTCACCCGGACCGACCTGCCCGGCCGGCGGGCCTTCGCGGTGCTCGCCGCGCTGCCGCTGGCCGTGCCCACCTACATCGCCGCGTTCGCCTGGGTCTCGCTCTTGGACCGGCTGGAGGGCTTCTGGCCGGCCGCGCTGGTGCTGACCCTCTGCTCGTACCCGTACGTCTTCCTGCCGGTCGCGGCGGCGCTGCGCGGCGCGGACCCGGCGCAGGAGGAGGTCTCCCGCTCGCTGGGCCGGGGCGGCTGGCGCACCTTCACGGACGTCACGCTGCGCCAGATCCGGCCGGCGACCGCCGCCGGGGCGCTGCTCGTCGCGCTCTACGTGCTGGCCGACTTCGGCGCGGTGTCGATCCTGCGCGCCGACACCTTCACCCGGGCCATCTTCGTCGCCTTCGACCTGGGCTTCGACCGCACCGGCGCGCTGGTGCTCTCCAGCGTGCTGGTGGCGCTGACCGTGCTGCTGCTGGCCGGGGAGACCGCCACCCGCCGGCGGGGCGCCCGGTACGCCCGGCTCGGCGGCGCCCGCCGCCCCGCCGCCCGGGTGCGCCTCGGACCGGCCCGCTGGCCAGCGCTCGCCGCGCTGCTCGCGGTGGCCGCGCTGGCGCTCGGCGTGCCGGCGCTCAGCCTGGCCCGTCGGTTGGTCAGCGGGGTGTCCCGGCCGGGCGCGCTCGGCGAGGTCGCCACGGCCGCCGGCAACTCGCTCTGGCTGTCGCTGGCCGGTGCCGCGCTGACCATGCTGCTGGCCCTGCCGCTGGGGCTGCTCACCGCCCGCGCCCCCGGCCCGCTGGCCACCGCGCTGGACCGGCTCGCCTACCTGGCCCACGCCCTGCCCGGGGTGGTGATCGGGCTGTCGCTGATCTTCTTCGGCATCAGCGTCGCGTATCCGCTGTACCAGACGCCGTGGCTGCTGGCGCTGGCCTACGCGACGCTCTTCCTGCCGCTGGCCGTCGGCGCGGTGGCCGGCGCCGCCGCCCAGGCCCCACCCGGTCTGGAGGAGGTGGCCCGCTCGCTGGGGCGCGGGCCGCTGGCCGTGCTGCGGACGGTCACCCTGCCGCTGACCCTGCCCGGGATCGGGGCGGGGGCGGCGCTGGTCTTCCTCACCGGCATGAAGGAACTTCCGGCCACCCTGCTGCTGCGCCCCACCGGCACCGACACCCTGGCCACCGAGCTGTGGACGGCGACGTCCGTCGGGGCGTACGCGGCCGCCGCTCCCTACGCGGCGCTGCTGGTGGCCATCTCGGCGCTGCCCACCTGGTGGCTGGTCGCCCGGGGCGGCCTGCTCGACAAGGAGGACCGATGAGCGAGGTGGTGCTGACCGGCGTCGTCAAGCGGTACGGCCCGGTGACCGCGCTGGACGGCGTGGACCTGACCGTCCCGGCGGGCGCGCTGACCGCCGTCCTCGGCCCGTCCGGCTGCGGCAAGACCACCCTGCTGCGCTGCCTGGCCGGCTTCGAACGCCTGGACGCCGGAGCGATCCGGGTGGACGGGCGCGAAGTGGCCGGCCCCGGTCGGCACCTGCCGGCACACCGCCGCCGGATCGCCGTGGTGCCGCAGGAGGGCGCCCTCTTCCCGCACCTCACCGTCGCGGCGAACATCTCCTACGGGCTGGACCGTGCCGACCGGCGGGGCGACCGGGTCGAGGAGGTGCTGGCCCTGGTCGGGCTCGCCGGGTACGGCGACCGGATGCCGCACCAGCTCTCCGGCGGCCAGCAGCAGCGGGTCGCGGTGGCCCGGGCGCTGGCGCCGCGCCCGTCGCTGGTGCTGCTCGACGAGCCGTTCAGCGCGCTCGACGCCGGGCTGCGCGCCGGGCTGCGGCACGACGTCCGGGAGGCGCTGCGGGCCGACGGGGCGACCGCCGTGCTGGTCACCCACGACCAGGGCGAGGCCCTGTCGGTGGCGGACCGGGTGGTGGTGCTGCGGTCCGGGCGGGTGGTGCAGTCCGCCGCGCCGAGCACGCTCTACCGGGAGCCGGCCGACCAGTGGGTGGCCGGGTTCGTCGGCGACGCGGTGCTGCTGCCGGCGGTCGCCTCCGCCGGGGCCGCCCGCACGCCGCTGGGCACCCTGCCGATCGCCGGCCCGACGGCCGACGGCCCGGTCACCGTGCTGATCCGTCCGGAGCAGTTGCGGCTGGCTCCCGCGTCGGGCACCGACGCGGTGCCCGCGACTGTGCTGCGGCACGACTTCCACGGCCACGACGCGCTGGTCGCCCTGCGGCTGGCCGACGACACCCGGGTCACCGCCCGGGTCTGGGACTCGACCGATCCCGTCGCGGTCGGCGCCGAGGTGGCGGTACGCGTCGACGGGCCCGTCCGCGCCTGGCCGGCGACGCCGGTCCCCGCGCCGGCCACCGCCGCGGACCCACGCCCGGTGCATCCGGTCGCCTGAACACGGGGACGCGGCCCGGCGGACAGGGGTGGTGTCCACCGGACCGCGCCGGACGGTGCCGTCAGTTGACGACGAAGAGCAGCCGGTTCGGCGAGCCCGTGCCCGGGTTGGTCACCCTGCCGGGGGTGGCGTTGGTGGTCAGGTAGCCGGCCACCTGCGCCGGGGTGTACGACGGGTTGGCCGAGAGCACCAGCGCCGCGGCGCCGGCCACGTGCGGCGAGGCCATCGAGGTGCCGCTGATGGTGTTGGAGGCGGTGTCGCTGGTCCGCCAGGCGGACAGGATGCTCGACCCCGGCGCGAAGATGTCCACGCAGGAGCCGTAGTTGGAGTAGGACGCGCGGGCGTCGCTGCTGGTGGTGGCGCCCACGGTGATCGCGGCGGCGGCCCGGGCGGGCGAGTAGCCGCAGGCGTTGGCGCTGGAGTTGCCGGCCGCCACCGCGTACGTGACGCCGGAGTTGACCGAGTTGGTCACCGCATTGTCGATGGAGGTGCTGGCGCCGCCGCCGAGGCTCATGTTGGCGACCGCCGGCTTGACCGCGTTGGCGGTCACCCAGTTGATGCCGCTCACCACGCCGGTGGTGCTGCCGCTGCCCGAGCAGTTGAGCACCTTCACCGCGACCAGGCGGACGGCCTTCGCCACGCCGTACCGGTTGCCGCCCACGGTGCCGGCGACATGGGTGCCGTGGCCGTTGCAGTCGGTGTTGTTGCCGTCGACGGTGTTGGTGCCCCAGCTGGCCCGGCCACCGAAGTCGGTGTGGGTGGTCCGGATCCCGGTGTCGATGATGTACGCCCGGACGTTGGAGGCGGTGTTCGGGTACGTGTAGCTGGCGTTGAGCGGCAGGCTGCGCTGGTCGATCCGGTCCAGGCCCCACGGCGGATTGGCCTGGGTGCCCTGGACGGTGACCACCCGGTCCTGCTCGACGTAGGCGACGGCCGGGTCGGCGGCGAGCCGGCGGGCCTGGCCGGCGCTCAGCTTCGCGCTGAAACCGGTGAGGGCGGCGCTGTAGACGTCGGCGACGCTGCCGCCGTACCGCTTGACGAGGGTGGCGGCGCGGTCCGGCACGGCGGTGCGGGCGGCGAGGCTGTTCGCGGCGCCGACCGCGTCGGTCCGCAGCACGACCAGGTAGCTGCCGCTGATCGCGCCGGGCGCGGACGCGCCGCGGACCTCCCCGGTGGGGGCGGCGAGGGCGGGGGTGGACGCGGCGACGGAGAGCGCCGCCGCGGCGGCCGTGACGGCGAGGGCGCGGATCGCGCGCCGCCGGGGGACGGGCAGAGCTGACATCGTCTGACTCCCTACCGGTACGCCCCGGGCGGGCTGGTGGCCACCGGGACGCCCATCGACGGATGTTGGGGCAGATGCTAGCCATGCATTGATGACCATAAAAGAGATAACGGCCAATCAATACAGCTCGCGGTATGGATGTCGCGGGTGCCGGCCGATCGACCGCCGTCAGGGGGCAGGATGGCGACGTGGAACGACACGACATGCTGCTCTCCCCCGCCGGCGTCGAGGCGCTGCGCACCGCGCTGAGCCGGGCGGACTTCACCTCGAACGGGATCGCCGGCCGGCTCGGCGCGCAGGCCACCGGCGGAGTGGCCCGCAACGACTTCCGCGCCGCGCTGCGCGCCACCGAGGACCGCGACCCGCTCGCCACCCTGATCCGGGTCTTCATCTGCGACCAGACCGAGCCCGAGGCCGCGGTCGCCGCCGCGCTCGCCCCGCTGGACCTCGCCGAGGCGCTCGCCGGCGGGCTGGTCGAGCGGCACGGCGACGGCCTGCGCGCCGGCGTCGACCTGGAACCGTACGGTGACGACTGGTGGGTCCTCGCCGACGTGCCGGCCAGCGCCCGCCCCGGCCTGCCGCTGCACAGCGAACACGTGCTCGGCATCGGCGGCGCCACCCAGACGCTGATCGGCGCCACCGTCCGCCGGCCGGTGCAGACCGCGCTGGACCTGGGCACCGGCTCCGGCGTCCAGGCGCTGCACCTGGCCACCCACGCCCGCCGGGTCACCGCCACCGACGTCTCCGAGCGGGCGCTGCGCTTCGCCGCCACCACCGCCGCGCTCAACGGCCAGGACTGGGAGCTGCTCCGCGGCGACCTGGTCGCCCCGGTCGCCGGACGCCGCTTCGACCTGGTGGTGAGCAATCCACCGTTCGTGGTCGGCCCGGGCACCACCACCCACGTGTACCGCGACTCCGGGCGGGTCGGTGACGCGATCGGGGCCGAGCTGGCCGCCGCCGCGCCGGGCCTGCTCACCGAGGGCGGCACCATGCAGTACCTGGCGAACTGGGTGCACGTGGCCGGCGAGGAGTGGCACGAGCGGGTGACCGGCTGGTTCACGGGTACCGGCCTGGACGCCTGGGTGATCCAGCGCGAGGTGGCCGACCCGATGGCGTACGTCAACCTCTGGCTCACCGACGTCGGCGAGGCGGCCGACCCGCAGCGGATGGCGGCCTGGCTGGACTGGTTCGACGCGCACAAGGTGGAGGCGATCGGCTTCGGCATCGTCTCGCTGCGCCGCTCCGGGCACGCCGACCCGGTGCTCCGGGTCGAGGACCTGCGCCAGCGGGTGGAACCGCCGATGGGCGACCAGATCGCCACCTGGTTCGACCGCCAGGACTTCCTGCGGGTACGCGACACCGACGCGCTGCTCGCCGAGCGCTACCGGGCCGCCGAGGGGCTCCAGCTGCGGCAGGAGGCCACCATGGGCGACGAGGGGTGGGCGGTGGACCGGCAGGTCCTCACGATGCCGCACGGGCTGCGCTGGAGCGAGGAGGTCGACCCGCTGGTGCTGGCGCTGGTCGGCGGCTGCGACGGCCGGCTGGCGCTGCGCGACCAGCTCGCCCTGCTGGCCGCCGCGCACGACGTCACCCAACAGGAGCTGGCCGAGGCGGCCGGCCCGATCGTGGCGCACCTGATCGAACGCGGCATCATCGAACCGGTGACGGCGTGACGCGGGTCGCGCCGGTGGAGCCGGGAGCCGGCCGAAGGGGGGTGCGCTGATGCGGGCGGTGGTGCAGACGGTCGGCCGGGCGAGCGTGACGGTCGACGGCGTGGTGGTCGGCCAGATCGACGACGGGCTGCTGGTGCTGCTCGGCGTCACGCACGCCGACACGCCGCAGGTGGCGCAGACGATGGCCCGCAAGATCCACGAGCTGCGCATCCTCGACGACGACCGCAGCGCCGCCGACACCGGCGCCCCGATCCTGGTGGTCAGCCAGTTCACCCTCTACGGCGACGCCCGCAAGGGCAGGCGTCCGAGCTGGACCGCCGCCGCCCCGGCGGAGGTCGCCGAACCCCTGGTGACAGCGGTGGTGGAGGCACTCCGCGACCGCGGCGCCAAGGTCGAGACGGGCCGCTTCCGCGCCCACATGCTGGTGGAGAGCGTCAACATCGGCCCCCGCACCCTCCTCCTCGACCTCTGACCCGCCCCCTCCGCCCCCGCCCCCGGCTCGTTGATCAAGAAGTTTGCGTCAACCGAGCGCGTTCTCCTGACGCAAACTTCTTGATCACCGGCGCCGGGCGGGCCGGGCCGGGGCCGGGGCCGGGCGGCGGGGTGGGGATCAGAAGAAGAGGCCGCGGCGTTGGATGGACTGGCGGAGCCAGCCGTCGAGTTGGGCGGACCAGTCGGTGCGATCCAGGGTGGCGTGGTCGACGGTGAAGCGGCCGAAGGCGTCGCGGCCCTCGGAGAGGATCCCGCCCCGCTTGTCCATCTCCAGCACCACCTGGGTCTGCTGCGGGTCGCTGATGAAGGTCAGCTCCAGCTGGTTGATCGCGCGGGCGTACTGCGGCGCCGGGTGGAACTCGATCTCCTGGTAGAACGGCAGGCTCTGCCGTACGCCGTAGATGTGCCCCCGCTCCACGTCGGCCCGGGCGAACCGGAAGCCCAGTCGCAGCAGCGCCTCCAGCAGCCGCTCCTGCGCCGGCAGCGGGTGCACCGCCACCGGGTCCAGGTCACCCTTGTCGACGGCCCGCGCCACCTCAAGCTCGGTACGCAGACCCATGGTCATCCCGTGCAGGTGCTGCCCGTACAGGTCGGTCAGCGGGGTTTCCCAGGGCACGTCGAAACGGAACGGGATGTCGTACCGCTGGCCGGGCTCCAGCCGGAACGGCCCGGTCACCTGGCGGCGGCCGAACTCCTGCGTGGTGTCGTACTCGGAGTCGGCACCCTCCACCTCGACCCGGGTGACCAGGCCGAGGGCCACATAGGAGACGTCCACCTGGTGGTCCCCGCCGGCCACCTGGATCCGTCCCTCCAGTTGACCGCCCGGACGGCAGTTGGGGTTGGCCAGCACGGTTTCCACCGAGGGACCACCCACACCCATCGCCTGCATGAGCCGCTTGAAGACCACCACGTCCTCCGTCGCCTGTTCCGGCCGGCCCCGGTGGCCGACCGCTGGCACGGTAACCGTCGCCGGCAAGCGGACCGGGCGACGACACCCGGCAGCCGACCGGATTGCTGTCGGGTCCCCGATCGCCTCACTCCCGTTTCACGCCCCGGTTGGAAAGCTGTCTGTCACCGGCACCACTGGGGCCGGTACGCGGCACAGAAGCGGACACGGGGAGAGACTGAGATGGCCCTGCAGATGATCGAGAACCAGACGCGCCCGGCCGCCACCATCGACGCCGAGCACGGCACGGAGACCCTGACCGACCTGGACGCGACCGACGAGCGCGGCATCTCCACCGACCTCGTCCGGGCGTACCTGAACGGGATCGGCCGGACGAAGCTGCTGACCGCCGCGCAGGAGGTCGAGCTGGCGAAGCGGATCGAGGCGGGGCTGTTCGCCGAGGAGAAGCTCTCCGCCTGCACCCCGGTCTCCGCCGAGCTGAAGAGTGACCTGGAGCTGATCGTGGCGCAGGGCCGCGCCGCCAAGGACCACCTGCTGGAGGCCAACCTCAGGCTGGTGGTGAGCATCGCCAAGCGCTACACCGGGCGCGGGATGGCGTTCCTGGACCTGATCCAGGAGGGCAACCTCGGCCTGATCCGCGCGGTGGAGAAGTTCGACTACGCCAAGGGCTACAAGTTCTCCACGTACGCCACCTGGTGGATCCGGCAGGCGATCACCCGGGCGATGGCCGACCAGGCCCGCACCATCCGCATCCCGGTGCACATGGTCGAGCAGGTCAATCGGATGGTCCGGGTCCGCCGCGAGCTGTCGGTCTCGCTGGGCCGGGAGCCCACCGTCTCCGAGGTGGCCGTCGCCCTGGAGGTCCCCGAGTACCAGGTGATCGAGCTGATCTCGTACGACCGGGAGCCGGTCAGCCTGGACCAGGCCGTCGGCGAGGACGGCGAGAGCGCGCTGGGTGACTTCGTCGCCGCGGTGGACCCGCGCGCGGAGCCGGGTGACGCGGCCGCCAACGGTGAGCTGCGCAACGAGGTGAGCATCGTGCTGCCACCCTCTCCCAGCGGGAGCAGGCGGTGATCCGGCTGCGGTTCGGCCTGGACGACGGCCGGCAGCGCACCCTGGACGAGGTGGGCAAGGAGTTCGGCCTGTCCCGGGAGCGGATCCGGCAGATCGAGAAGGTGACGCTGCTCAAGCTGCGCGCGCCGGAGCGGGCGCAGCGGCTGGAGGCGTACGCCTGCTGACCCGACCCCGATCGGAAGGCCCCGGCGGTTCGCCGGGGCCTTCCGGCGTGTGGCGCTCGGGTATGTCGTACCGGTGGGGCAGGGTCGGCGTATGAACTGGACGCTGGAAGTGGTGGTGGTACCGGTCAGCGACATCGACCGGGCCAAGGAGTTCTACGCCGACCGGCTCGGCTTCGTCGTCGACCACGACACCCGCATCGGCGACGACGTGCGGATCGTGCAGCTCACTCCCCCGGGTTCCGGCTGCTCGATCGTGATCGGCCGCGGCGCGGTGCCCGACATGCCGCCGGGCTCGCTCAAGGGCCTCCAACTGGTCGTGCCGGACGTCGCGAAGGCCCGCGCGGAACTGGTGGCGCGGGGCGTCGAGGTCAGCGAGGTCCAGGTGCTGGGCGAGAATCCTCGGCCGGTCCCGCACCCGCTGGACAATGTGGGCTTCGTCTTCTTCACCGACCCCGACGGCAACGCCTGGGGCGTGCAGCAGATCTCCAGCCGCGGCTGAGCCGCGACTCAGAGGCGCCGGGGGCCGGTGTCCGGGCGGGCGCCCGCCGAGCCGATCCGGACGCCGGCGTGCAGCACCGAGATGCCGTCCGGCCGGGCCAGCACCGGGTTCAACGTCAGCGACCGGACCCGGGGCTGCTCGTCGGCGAGCCGGCCGACCCGCAGCAACAGGTCGACCAGGGCCGCCCGGTCCACCGGCGCCGCGCCCCGGTGCCCGCGCAGCAGCGGCGCGGCCCGTGGCTCGTCGACCAGCTCGGCGGCGTCCCGGTCGGTCAGCGGCACCGCCCGCCAGGCCCGGTCGCCGAGCAGTTCGGTGGCGACGCCGCCCAGACCGAAGCCCACCACCGGCCCGAACGCCGGATCCTCCATCAGCTCCACCACGCACGCCACGCCGGGCGGGACCATCGGCTGGACCAGCACGTCCGGGCCGAAGACCGGAGCCATCTCGGCGTACGCGCGGCGCAGCGCGACCGGGTCGGCCAGGTCGAGGCGTACCGCGCCGAGGTCGAGCCGGTGCCGCAGGCCGGCGGCGGCGGCCTTGAGCGCCACCGGCCAGCCGAGCCGGTCGGCGGCGGCGACCGCCTCGTCGGCCGTGGCGGCCGGCGCGGAGCGCACCACGTCGATCCCGTACGCGGCGAGCAGCCCGGCCGGGTCGGTGGCGTCGGCCCGCAGCGCGGCCTGCCCGGCGACGGGGTCCACCCGGGGCAGGTCGGGCGGCGTGCCCGGGTCCCGCCGCAGCCAGGCCGCGTACGTGGTGACCCGGGCCAGGGCGCGCACCGCCTCCTCCACGCTCGGGTACGCCGGCACGCCGGCCGGCACCCGCCCGGCCAGGAACGTCGCCACGGTGGGCTTGCCGGCGGCGAGCGCGGTCGGCAGGGCGGCGGTGAAGTCCGCCTCCTCCATGGTGAGCTGGCCGGGCAGCGGCGGGGCGAAGACGGCGACCAGCGCGTCCACCCCCGGGTCCGCGGTCGCCTCGGCCAGTGCCGTGCTGAACTCGGCGGTGCCCGCGTGCGGGCCGACGTCGCGCGGGTACCCGTCGGCGACGGTGAGCCCCTGGGCGGCGCAGGCGGTGGCGGCGAGCCCGGTCAACGCCGAGGAGTTGCCGACCACGCCGACCCGGGGGCCGGCGGGCAGCGGCTGGCGGGCCAGCAGCAGACCGACGTCGAGCAGCTCGGCGACGGTGTCCACCCGGATCACCCCGGACTGGGCGAACAGCGCGCTGACCGCGGCGGCGTCCAGCGCCGGCCCCGCGCCGAGGCCGGCCGGGCGGGCCAGCGAGGCGAGCGCGACCACCGGCTTGTCCCGGCCGATCCGCCGGGCCAGCCGGGCGAACTTGCGCGGGTTCCCGAAGGTCTCCAGGTAGAGCAGGATCACGTCGGTGCCCGGGTCGTCCTGCCAGTACTGCAGCAGGTCGTTGCCGGAGACGTCGGCCCGGTTGCCGGCCGAGACGAAGCTGGACAGGCCGAGCCCGCGCCGCTGCGCCTCGGCGAGCAGCGCCACCCCGAACACACCGGACTGGCTGAACAGGCCGACCCGGCCGGGAGCCGGCAGGACGGGAGCGAGGGTGGCGTTGAGGCGTACCTTCTCGTCGGTGTTCGCCACGCCCAGGCAGTTCGGACCGACCACCCGCATGCCGGCCGCGTGCGCGGCGCGGACCAGCGCGCGCTGCGCCGCCGCGCCCTCCGGACCGGCCTCGGCGAAGCCGGCGGAGATGACCACCAGGCCGTGCGCGCCGGCGGCGGCGGCGTCCGCGACCACCCGGGGCGCCGCGTCGGGGGCCACGGCGACGACCGCCAGGTCGATGTCGAGACCGGCGTCGGCCGCCGACGGGTACGCGGGCAACCCGGCCACGGTGGCTGCGCTGGGATGCACCGGCACGATCGCGCCGGGGTAGCCGCCATCGCGCAGGTGCCCGAGCACGGCCGCGCCGACGCCCTGCCCGGTGGCGCTGGCGCCGTAGACGGCGATGCCGCGCGGGGCGAGCAGCCGGGCGATCGAGCGGGCCTCGGTGCGGTGCTCCCGGCCGCGCTGCACCTCCAGCGTCGACTCGGTGGGGGCGATCGGGAAGCTCAGGTGCACCACGCCGTCGGCGAACTGGCGCTGGACCTGGTAACCGAAGTCGGAGAAGACCCGGAGCATCGCGCCGTTGGCGGGGAGCACCTCGGCGACGAAGTGCACGATGCCGGCCCGCCGGGCCGCGTCGGCGAGGTGCTCCAGCAGCACCGAGCCGATCCCCCGCCCCTGGTAGGCGTCCTCGACCACGAACGCGACCTCGGCCTCCGGGGCTTCCGGGCCGAGCCGCTCGTACCGGCCGACGGCGACGATCCGGTCCCCGGCGAGCACCACGAAGGCCTCCCGGTCGCGGTGGTCGACGTTGACGAAACGCTGCAGGTCGCGGTCGGGGATGCGCGGGTACGGGGAGAAGTAGCGCAGGTAGCGGGTGCGCTCGGAGAAGCGCGAGTGCATCGCCACGATCGCCGGCCCGTCCGCGGGGCGGATCGGGCGCAGCTGGACGGTGCTGCCGTCGCTGAGCAGCACGTCCACCGGCTGGTCGACAGTGGTCACCGGTCGGTCCCCTCCCCAGGCCACCGGCTCAGTCGCGCGGGTCGTACGGGTCGAGCCCGAGCAGCGGGAAGACCGCCTTGCGGGTGGCGGCGATCGCCCGGTCCACGGAGGTCGGCTCGCCGGTCGGCTGCCACGGCTCGTACGCCGGGTCGACGTCGTCGGTCATCCGCAGCGGGATCTCCCGGCCGGGCAGCCGCTCGGCGACCAGTTCCCGCCAGGCCGGCGGGGTCAGGGTGGCCGGCGCGATCGGGTCGCCGCCGGCGATCGCCAGCAGGTGGGTCCACGCCCGCGGCACCACCTCGGCCAGCGCGTACCCGCCGCCGCCGGTGGCGACCCAGCGCCCCTCGCAGAGCTCGTCGGCGAGCGCCCGCAGGGCCAGGTAGGTGGCGCGCTGCCCGTCGACGGTGAGGTGCAGGTCGGCCAGCGGGTCCAGCCGGTGCCCGTCCGCGCCGCACTGGGTCATGAGGATCTGCGGCCGGAACGCGCGCAGCACCGACGGCACGATCGCGTGGAAGGCGCGCTGCCAGCCGGCGTCGTCGATGCCGGGCGGCAGCGGCACGTTGACCGCGCTGCCCTCCGCGCCCGGGCCGCCGGTCTCGTCGGGAAAGCCGGTGCCGGGAAAGAGCGCCAGCGGGGTCTCGTGCAGGCTGACCGTGAGCACCCGCGGATCCCGGTAGAACATCTCCTGCACGCCGTCGCCGTGGTGCACGTCCACGTCCACGTACGCGATCCGCTCGGCGCCCAGGTCGAGCAGGCGGGCGATGGCCACCGCCGGGTCGTTGTAGACGCAGAAGCCGGCGGCCCGGTCCGGCATGGCGTGGTGCAGCCCACCGGTCACGTTCACCGCGCGGCGGGCCTCGCCCCGCCAGACCGCCTCGGCGGCGGTGACGCTGGCCCCGGCGATCAGCGCGCTGGACTCGTGCATCCCCTCGAAGACCGGATTGTCGGAGGTGCCCAGCCCGTACCCGGCGAAGAGCGGGTCGCGTGGCGCGGCCCGGACGGCGTCCAGGTAGTCCGGCTGGTGCACCCGGGTGAGCAGCGCGTCGTCGGCCGGCGCCGGCCGGACCAGGCGGACCCCGGGCCGGTCGAGGACACCCAGCTCCCGGGCCAGCGCCATGGTGAGCTCCACCCGTACCGGGTCGAGCGGGTGCTCCCCCATGTCGTAGGCGAGCAGGGCCTCGTCCCACACCACCACCGTGTCGTCCGACATGGGATTATCGTCGCACGAGCGCCCGCCGCCCACCGCACGCGCTGCTCAGCGCTGTGGTGTCTCGCCGGTGGCCACCGGCCGGTCCGGGTCGGCCACCCAGTTGCTCCACGAGCCGACGTAGAGCGCGGCGTCCGGTCGCCCCGCCAGGTGCAGGGCGAGCACCGCCTGCGCGGCCGTCACCCCCGATCCGCAGTACGCCCCGACCGGCGCGTCCTCGGTCACCCCGGCGGCGGCGAACCGCTCGCGCAGCGCCTCGGCGGCCGGGAAGCGCCCCTCGGCGACGTACTCCGGGGCGGGCAGGTTCACCGCGCCCGGCACGTGCCCGGCGACGGGGTCGATCGGCTCGGTCTCGCCGCGGTAGCGCGGCGCGGCCCGGACGTCGAGGAGGACGCCTTCGTCAGCGGCGGCCAACTCCGCCGCGGCGGCGGTGTCCAGCACCGGCAGGGCTCCGGGGCGGAGGGTCACGTCACCCGGGGGCGGGGCGGGTACCTCGGTGGAGGTGGGCAGGCCGGCGGCGAGCCAGGCCGGCCACCCGCCGTGCAGCAGCCGTACCGGCCGGTGGCCGGCCCAGCGCAGGGTCCACCAGGCGCGGGCGGCGGCCATGCCGTCGCCGCCGTCGTACACGACGACGGGGTGACCGGCGCGGACGCCGGCGGCCCGCAGCACGGCCTGCAGGGCGGCCGGGTCGGGCAGCGGGTGCCGGCCGGCGGCACCGGGCGGGCCGCAGAGCGCGGTGTCCAGGTCGACGAAGACCGCGCCGGGCAGGTGAGAAGCGGCGTAGTCCTCGCGGCCGGGCGGGCCGGTCAGCCGCCAGCGCACGTCGAGCAGGGTGGGCGGGTCGGGCTCGGCGAGCGCGGCGGCGAGCTGCTCGACCTCGATCAGCGGCTCCTGAGTTCCGGACATGGCGACCAGTCAACACCATCCGGGCAGCGACCTGGCGGTTCGGCACCGGCCGTTGTCGGGGCCGCGGGGTAGCATCGTGCACCGGAGGGCTGACGTGAAACACGATTTGGTCGACACGACCGAGATGTACCTTCGCACCATCCTCGAGCTCGAGGAGGAGGGTGTGCCGCCGCTACGCGCGCGGATCGCCGAGCGGCTGCGCCAGAGCGGGCCGACCGTCAGCCAGACCGTCGCCCGGATGGAGCGCGACGGGCTGCTCACCGTCGAGGGCGACCGGCACCTGACGCTGACCCCGCAGGGTCGCAACAGCGCCGTCTCCGTGATGCGCAAGCACCGCCTCGCCGAGCTGCTGCTGGTCAACGTCATCGGGATGCCCTACGAGGAGGCCCACGAGGAGGCCTGCCGGTGGGAGCACGTGATGAGCGACGCCGTGGAGAAGCGGGTCTACGACCTGCTCAACCGGCCCACCCGCTCGCCGTACGGCAACCCGATCCCGGGGCTGGAGGAGCTGGGCTCGCCGGAGCCCGAGGCCGACACGGTCGAGGGTGAGCGCAATCTGGCCTTCCCCGGCCTCTCCGGGACGGTCGTGGTCCGGCGGATCTGCGAGAGCGTGCAGACCGACGCCGACGTGCTGCGCCAGCTGCACGCCGCCGGGGTCGACCCGGGCGCCACGGTCACCGTCGCGCAGGAGCGGGACGGGGTGTTCATCGACCGCTCGGGCGAGCGGGTCCGGCTCCCCCGCGAGGTCGCCTCGCGCGTCTTCGTCGCCGCCCACTGACGGCTCGGGCCGCCTGCTCCTCCGGGGCCATCGCCTCGGTCCGCGCGGGCGGCCCGCTTCCGTCGGGCGCCCCGCCCGCGAGCCTCACATGGCCCGGGTGTTGATTTTCTTCGCCAGGCTGACCAGTTTGCCGGTCAGCTCCTCGGCCTGGGCCTTCGGTGCGCCACGCTCACACGTCCAGTGCAGGGTGGCCAACCGGTCCTCGGTGGCCAGCCAGCCGACCTCGGCGACGGGACCGTGCTTCGCCGTCTTGGCGAGGGTGCGGCGATAGGCGACCTGGCCCAGCTTCGCCACCTTGGCCGCCCCGTCGGGCAGCACGTCGGCGTTGAAGGTCGGCACGTCGATCGAGGTGTCGGTGACGGTCAACGTCAGCTCGGGCAGGGTGGCCCCCTCGGCGCGGACCACGCAGGTGTGGGTGTCGCCCTTGTCGCTGGCCGCGGCCACGTCGAACCGGACGCCGAGGTGCTCCTCGATCACCGCGAAGTCCAGCAGCCGGCACGCCCCACCCGAGGACGCGGCGGCCACCTCCACCGTCACCGGGTCCACCGCCGGCACGGCCACCGGTCGGGGCTGGGCGCCGCAGCCGGTGGTCAGCAGGACGGCTGAGGCGGTGAGCCAGATCCGCGCGTGCACGGGGAACCTCCGCGGTCGTCGGCGGGGGCCCGCCGGATGTCCGTCGGACACCGTACGGGCAACCCATGCCGGCGCGAAAGTCCTCCGGCGCGCACCCGGGGCGGGCCCTCGTCGAGGGTCGCGGTCCGCGACCGCCGCGTCACCCCCGCCGCTTCAGGCCGGCGGCAGATCGCGCATCCGGCGCAGTGGCGAGCAGACCACGAACAGCGCCGCGCTCCACGTCCCCAGGGCCGTCAGGACCAGCGCCGGCCGCAGCCCCCACTGGCTGCCCAGCGTCCCGCCGAAGAGCGCGCCGAGCGGCACCACCCCGAAGCAGATCCACAGGAACGAGGCGTTGACCCGGCCGAGCAGTTCCGGCGGGGTGATGCGCTGCCGGTACGACAGGATGGCGACGTTGAACAACACCGCGTTGGCGGAGAACGCGGCGAGGCCGACGGCGTAGAGCGCCAGGCCCCAGCCGGGCCGGGCCAGCGGCACCAGCAGGTAGAGCGGCCCCGGGACGGCCATCGCGACCCAGATCACCCGCGCCGAGCCGATCCACCGGGAGAGCCGGTCGGCCAACGCGCCGCTGACCAGCCCGCCCACCGCGCCGAGGGAGAAGATCACCCCGACCACCGCCGGGGAGGCGTGCAGCTCCCGCACCAGGTAGGTGACCTCCAGCGAACTCGTCGCCATGGCGAAGAAGTTGGACACGGTGACGCAGGCCAGGATCCGTACCAGGATCGGCTGCCGGCGGATGAAACCGAGCCCTTCGGTGAGGGCGACCCGCACCGGCACCCGATCGCCGGTGGCGGGTCGGGCGGCGGTCGGCTGCCGGATCAGCAGCAGCGTCACCGCGCTGACCACGAAGGCCAGCGCGGTGCCGAGGAAGGTCCACGCCGCGCCGACGAGCCCGGTCAGCGTCCCGCCGACCGTCGGCCCGACCAGCTGGGCCCCGTCCTGGCTGACGGTGAGCCGGGCGTTGCCCTCGACGAGCCGGTCCGCCGGCACCAGCCGGGGCAGGGTGCTCTTGTACGCCACGGTGAAGAACACCGTCAGCACGCCGGAGAGCCCGACCACGACGTACAGGAAGGGCAGGTTGAGGCGACCGACCAGGGCGACCACCGGCAGCGACAGCAGCAGCGCGGCGCGGCCGAGGTCGCAGGCGACCATCAGCCGCCGCGGGTCCACCCGGTCGGCGAGCAGGCCGGCGGGGAGCGAGAAGAGCAGGTACGGCAGCCAGGCCAGGAAGGCCAGCAGGGAGACCTGGAACACGCTCGCGCGCAGGGTGTCGGCGGCGAGCAGCGGTACCGCCACCCCGGAGATCCGGGTGCCGACCTCGCTGACCGTCTGACCGCCCCAGAGCAGGGCGAAGTCCCGGCTGCGCCAGAGCGGCCCGGGGCGGGGCCGCACCGGCACGGCGGCCTCGACATGTGCGGTCACGGGTCACCATTTCCGAACGGCAGGGCCGGCCGAACGGGGGCCGGGACCGAACCGGCGGCTCGGCCGACCCAACCTAGGCGGGGCGACCGGTGCGGGCACCCGAATAACGCGGTCAGTCGTCGACGTACGGGCAGTGTCGGCAGCCACGCCCGCAGCAGGTGCCCCGGCGGGCCAGGAAGCCGGCGCTGAGCACGAAGAGCCCGCTGGCCGGGTCGAGGTAGCCGGCCTCACCGGCGGTGAGCGCGGCGGCGTGGGCCGCGAGGATCCGCTCCCGGTCGGGATGCTCCGGCGGCAGCCGGGACGGGTGCGGCTCGGTCAACGGTCGGTCCGCCAACGGTCGCCGCTCTGCACCCACCGGCGCAGTCTACGAAGGCGGGCGCCGCCTCCGGCACGCGCCACCGGCCGGGGTCAGCACGGTCACCTGCCCCGGTGTTCCGGTCCCGGCGAGGGAGGGGTGGACCCGGGACATGCCGGCCGGCCTGACCGGTCGTGTCGTAGGGCTGCGGAATGCTGGACGCCGACGGGGGTTCGACTGTGGAAGGACGGCAGATGCGGAAGATCGTCGTACACATGAGCGTGTCGCTGGACGGGTTCTTCGAGGGCCCCGGCGGCAGCCTCGACTGGCACCAGGTCGACGACGAGCTGCACCGGCACTTCAACGCGGAGCTGCGCACCATGGGCGGGTTCCTCAACGGGCGACGCAGCTACCAGCTGATGGCCGAGTTCTGGCCGACCGCCGACCAGGACCCGGCCAGCACCGCCCCGGTGGTGGAGTTCGCCGGCATCTGGCGGGACATGCCGAAGATCGTCTACTCCCGGACGCTGGACGCGGTCGACTGGAACGCCACCCTGGTCCGGGAGGTCGTACCCGACGAGGTGCGGCGGCTCAAGGCCGAGCCGGGCGGCGACCTGGCCCTCGGCGGGGCGGACCTGCTCAGCACCTTCCTGCGGCACGACCTGGTCGACGAGTACCGGCTCTACGTCCACCCGGTCGTGCTCGGCGCGGGCCGCCAGCTCTTCCCCGCGTCGGGCGACCGGCAGCCGCTGCGGCTGACCGGGACCCGCACCTTCGGCAACGGCGTCGTCCTGCTACGGCACGAGCGCGCCCGGGACTGACGAGGATCGGGGCGCGGGGCACCCGCCCACCGGCGGGAGGCGTGACCGCCGGCTAAGGGCGTTGGCTTTCCGGTCGGCCCGGCCTATGGTTGCCGGATGCGTCTGTCCGGGCAGCAGGAGAGGACCGCCGTCAGCACGACGGCGGCGCCCGCTGCTGTCCGCCGGCCGGCCCTGCCGGTCACCGTGGCAACCCGCGTCGTGCGAGTCGCTGTCGCGCCGTCGCGCGCCGGCTCGGTCGCCCCCGGACTGCCGAGCCCCGCCGGACGTAGCCCTCCTGGACCGGGTGCACACCACGTGAAACGGCCACCAGGGCGAAGCTTCCACAGCTTCGGCCCTTTTTCTTTCTCCGAGGAGCTACGCCATGACCACGCACCTCCAGCCGAGCCAGCAGCACTGGATCGACGAACTGCGGTCGACCCTGACGTCCGACTTCGAGATGCACACCGCCCGGCTGACCGAACTCACCGCCGACACCGGTGATCCGGCCGAGGCCCACACCCGGGACGCGCTGCTCGCCGCGACCCGGCAGAGCCTGGAACAGATCACCGGGGCGCTGCGGCGCATCGCCGAGGGCCGGTACGGGAGCTGCGAGCGGTGCGCCGGGCCGATCCCCCGGGAACGCCTGGAGGTGCTCCCGCACGCCCGCTTCTGCGTGCCCTGCCAGCAGAAGCAGCGCTGACGTACGGGGCGGGGGCTGCCGCACCGACGCGGCAGCCCCCGCTCGTCCGGCCTACCGCGGCGGCAACCCGGAGAACCGGGGTCAGCCGAACCAGGTCATCGCCTGCCCGTGCGAGCGGGTCCAGGCGAGCGGCCGTCCGTCGAGCGCCAGCACGTTGTACAGCGCCTCGCCCGGCGACTCCGGCAGCCCGTCGTGGGTCAGCACCTCCGGGGCCTCGTTCGAGATCCAGTGTCCGGGCAGCCCGCGGACCACCTCGGCGAACGCCTCCCGCCGCGGAGCCGGCACCTGGTAGAGCACGGAGGTGTGGAACACCACCAGCGTCGCCCCGGCCGGCGCCCGCGCGGCCAGTGCCGGCAGTTCGTCCACCAGGTCGCCGCGGACCAGCAGCGGCGGCTCGGCCGCGGCGACGGCTGCCGCCGCCCGGAGCCGGGCGCGGCGGTGCTCGTGCTCCGGCCAGATGAGGGCGTCGAGCCAGTCGACGTCGGCGGGATCGGTCACGTCGAGCGGGTTCAGGTCCAGGCCGGCCCGCCACACCACCTCGGGTAGGCGGTTCGGCGGCGCCATCCCGGTGGCCGCGCACTCGCAGACCGGTTCGCCCGCGCCGAGCAGGTGCTCGCCGTAGCGGTAGGCGTACCGGTCGGGGTAGAGACAGAGCCCGGCGGACGCGCCGACCTCCAGCAGCGCGAGCGGCTGCGGCAACGCGGCGAGCACCGGCAGCAGTACGGCACAGCGCCCCGGCTCGTTCGTCTGGGTGGCCCGGGTGTGCAGCTCCGCCTCGACCGCCGACCAGTTCGCCACCATGAACTCGCGGAAGGCGGCCAGGCCCGCGACCGGCCCGCCGAGCCACCGCACGACGCCGAACAGCAGGTTCGGCTGCCGCTTGTCCGGCGGCAGCGTGCCGAGCAGAGCGAGCAGCTCCTCGTCGCGCGACACGGCGAGGGCCAGGCGCTCGTACCCGGGCGACACCCCGCGCGCCTCGCGCGTGGCGAATTCGGCGTAGCTCGCGGCGATGGTCATGTTCCGATGATCGCAGTGATCACCGGACCCGTTCCACCATGGCGCGGTGCCGATCGGTGTGCTGCCGACCGGTCCCGCACGATGCGCAATGCCCCCCGCACCGTAGCGGTGCGGGGGGCATTCCGATGGTCGGGCCGGCGGCAGGGTCGACCGACCCTGCCGCGATCCGGGTCAGGTCAGCTGCAGCCGCTGGTGGAGCCGCAGCCCTCGCAGACGTAGCAGCTACCGGCGGGGCGCATCTTGGTGCCGCAGGTGAAGCAGAGCGGCGCGTCGGCCGCCTTGCCGATCACGGCCTCCAGCAGCTCGGTGGAGGAGCCCACCGCCGGTGCCGGCTTGGCGGCGGCGACGTCGGCGACCTCCTGGGCCGGCTGGGCGACCGGACCGGTCTTCGTCTCCGGCGACTCCACCGGCGCGGAGGACGCCATGGCGGTGAGGTCGGTGCCGGCGCTCTCCGCCTCGGCCTCGGCCCGCAGCTGGGCGGCCCGCTCCTGGGCGGTGAAGATGCCCAGCTCCGCCCGGCGCTCGTACGGCAGGAAGTCCAGGGCCAGGCGACGGAAGATGTAGTCCATCACCGAGGCGGCCATCCGCACGTCCGGGTCGTCGGTCATGCCGGCCGGCTCGAAGCGCATGTTGGTGAACTTACTGACGAACGTCTCCAGCGGCACGCCGTACTGGAGGCCGATCGAGATGGCCACCGAGAAGGCGTCCATCACGCCGGCCAGGGTCGAGCCCTGCTTGGACATCTTGAGGAAGACCTCGCCGAGCCCGTCGTCCGGGTAGGACGACGCGGTGAGGTAGCCCTCGGCCCCGCCGACGGAGAAGCTGACCGTCTCCGACGGGCGCTTCTTCGGCAGCCGCTTGCGCACCGGCCGGTACTCGACGACCTTCTCGACCACCGGGGCGGCGGTCTCGACGGCGGCCGGGGCCGACTCGACGACCTTGTTCGGCTTGGCCACCGACAGCGGCTGGCCGACCTTGCAGTTGTCCCGGTAGATCGCCAGGGCCTTGAGGCCGAGCTTCCAGCCCTCGAAGTAGATCTTCTCGACGTCCTCGACGGTGGCCTGCTCCGGCATGTTGACCGTCTTGGAGATGGCGCCGGAGATGAACGGCTGGACCGCCGCCATCATCCGCACGTGCCCCATCGGGGCGATGGAACGCTCGCCCATCGCGCAGTCGAAGACCGGGTAGTGCTCCGGCTTGAGGCCGGGGGCGTCCACCACGTGGCCGTGGTCGGCGATGTGCTCGACGATCGCCTCGACCTGCTCCTCGGGGTAGCCGAGGCTGCGCAGCGCGCGCGGCACGGTCTGGTTGACGATCTGCATGGAGCCGCCGCCGACCAGCTTCTTGAACTTGACCAGCGCCAGGTCCGGCTCGACGCCGGTGGTGTCGCAGTCCATCATCAGGCCGATGGTGCCGGTGGGGGCGAGCACGCTGGCCTGCGAGTTGCGCCAGCCGAACTTGTCACCGACCTTGTTGCCCTCGGTCCACTGCTTGGTGGCCGCCCGCTGGATGGCGGTGGCGACCGTGCCGGCCGGCTTGATCGCGTCGTTGGCGGCGGCGTGCTTGCGCATGACCCGCTTGTGCGGCTCGGCGTTGCGGGCGTAGCCCTCGTACGGGCCGACGATGCCGGCCAGCTCGGCCGAGCGGCGGTACGCGGTGCCGGTCATCAGCGAGGTGATCGCCGCGGCGACCGAGCGGCCCTGCTCCGAGTCGTACGGCAGGCCCGACGCCATCAGCAGCGCGCCCAGGTTGGCGTACCCGATGCCGAGCTGCCGGTAGGCGCGGGTGGTCTCGCCGATCTTCTCGGTCGGGAAGTCGGCGAAGCAGATCGAGATGTCCATCGCGGTGATGACGAACTCGACCGAGCGGACGAACTTCTCCACCTCGAAGCCGCCGTCGGCGCGGAGGAACTTCATCAGGTTGAGCGAGGCCAGGTTGCACGAGGAGTTGTCCAGGTGCAGGTACTCCGAGCACGGGTTCGACGCGGTGATCCGCCCCGTCTCCGGGCAGGTGTGCCAGTCGTTGATGGTGTCGTCGTACTGCAGGCCGGGGTCGGCGCACTCCCAGGCGGCCTGGGAGATGGTGCGGAACAGCTTCTTGGCGTCGATCGTCTCGATGGTCTGCCCGTCGAGCCGGCCGCGCAGGTCGAAGCCGCCGCCGTTCTCCACCGCCGTCATGAACTCGTCGGAGACCCGGACCGAGTTGTTGGCGTTCTGGTACTGCACGCTGACGATGTCGGCGCCGCCCAGGTCCATGTCGAAGCCGGCGTCCCGCAGCGCGCGGATCTTGTCCTCCTCGCGCGCCTTGGTGACCACGAACTCCTCGATGTCCGGGTGGTCCACGTCGAGGATGACCATCTTGGCCGCGCGCCGGGTGGCGCCGCCGGACTTTATGGTCCCGGCGGAGGCGTCGGCGCCGCGCATGAAGCTGACCGGGCCGGAGGCGGTGCCGCCGGAGGAGAGCAGCTCGCGGGAGGAACGGATCCGGGACAGGTTGACGCCGGAGCCGGAGCCGCCCTTGAAGATCAGCCCCTCCTCCTTGTACCAGTCCAGGATGGAGTCCATCGAGTCGTCGACCGCGAGGATGAAGCAGGCGCTGACCTGCTGCGGCGACGGGGTGCCGACGTTGAACCAGACCGGCGAGTTGAAACTGAACACCTGGTGCAGCAGCATCCAGGTCAGCTCGTGCGCGAAGACCTCGGCGTCCGCCGCGGTGGCGAAGTAGCCGTGCTCCTCGCCGGCCTTGCGGTACGTGGTGACCACCCGGTCGATCAGCTGCTTGAGCGACCACTCGCGCTCCGGGGTCCCCACCGCGCCCCGGAAGTACTTGGTGGTCACGATGTTGGCCGCGTTGACGCTCCAGGACTCGGGGAACTCCACCCCGCGCTGCTCGAAGTTGATCGAGCCGTCCCGCCAGTTCGTCATCACGACGTCGCGGCGCTCCCACGCCACCTCGTCGTAGGGGTGCACACCCTCGGTCGTCCAGACCCGCTGCACCTTGAGCCCGGTTGCCGCGCCGTTCTTCGCTGCCCGCGACCGGCTGGCTGTCACGCCGTCCCCCGCCATCTCATCCGCCCCCTCGTCTGCGCGGTCACCCACCGCGCGTCGTCATCTGTCAGAAACTCGAAAATCAACTGGTCCGGCCGGCGGCCTCGACCGCGTCGGCGCGGGCGCGGGCGGCGCCCCGCAGCGTCTCGATCTCGCGCTCGAAGTCCGCCAGCGAGTCGAAGGACCGGTAGACGCTGGCGAAGCGGAGGTAGGCCACCTCGTCCAGGTCCCGCAGCGGGCCCAGGATCGCCAACCCCACCTCGTGGCTCGGGATCTCGGCGGCCCCCTTCGCCCGCACGGTCTCCTCGACCTTCTGCGCCAGCAGCGCGATCGAGTCCTCGTCGACCGGCCGGCCCTGGCACGCCTTGCGCACCCCGCCGATGATCTTCGTCCGGCTGAACGGCTCGGTCACCCCGCTGCGCTTGACCACCGCGAGCACGGCCTCCTCGACCGTGGTGAACCGCTTGCCGCACTCCGGGCAGGAGCGGCGACGACGGATCAGCTGCCCGTCGTCGGCCTCCCGCGAGTCGACCACCCGGGAGTCGGCGTGTCGGCAGTACGGACACCGCATAGCCTGACCTCCTTGATCGACCGTGGGCGCCCGCCGACCGTCTCCGGGCACGCGTCGGCCCGGCGGGGCCACCGTCGGTGGCCGTCGCCGTCGTCGACGGTACGGGAGTGCGGTCGGTAGTCGAACCCAACCTGTAGGCAACTTACGCCCGTGTGACTACTACATCTAGGGGTCGACCGTATGCCGCCGACGGGGTGTGGTCAAGTTGGCAGCGTGTCCGGCGCGTCACCTGGAAAACCGCCCGCGCGCCGCCCGCCGACATCCCCAACGGCACGGCACGCGGGAGGTTACCGCCCGTCCGGGCGGGACCCGGGAAACGGACGGCCATCGCGAAAGCACCTGGCGAGTCGAACAGGAGTTCGACGACGACGTACCATTTATCAGAACGTGCGTTCGAGTTTCCGGCAATACGGCGCCGACACGCCGACGGCAGGTCGTACAGATGTTTGAAAATGACCGATCCCACCTATACGGTCATGAACAACCGGGCGCGTCGCACGACGTCGGGCCCGGCCCCGCAACACCCCGCACGCACCACGAGCCGCCAAGGCACCCAGCGCCGACCAGGGAGGACGGACGTGACCGAGGACCGGGCCAGCCGGCCGAAGAACCCGCAGCAGATCGCCGAGGCGGGTCCGCCGGCCATTCGGCGCCCCCGCCCCGCCCGCAGCCGGACCGGGCAGCCGGCCGTGCGCGCGGTCACCCCGGTGGTCAGCAGCTTCCCCGACCCGGCCACGGTCGACCTCACCGCCCGGCAGCGCCGGATCCTGGAGTTCATCCGCAGCTGGGTCGAACGGCAGGGCTACCCGCCGAGCGTGCGCGAGATCGGCGAGGCGGTCGGCCTGGTCTCCCCGTCGAGCGTCGCCTACCAGCTCAAGGAGCTGGAGAAGAAGGGCTTCCTGCGCCGCGACCCCAACCGGCCGCGCGCGGTGGACGTCCGGGCCCCCAGCGACGCGGTCGACGACGAGCTGAGCCGCTCCCAGCGACCCACCCCGGCCTACGTGCCGATGCTGGGCCGGATCGCCGCCGGTGGTCCGATCCTGGCCGAGCAGGCGGTGGAGGACATCTTCCCCCTCCCCCGCGAGCTGGTCGGCGAGGGCGAGGTCTTCATGCTCCAGGTCAAGGGCGACTCGATGCTCGACGCGGCGATCTGCGACGGCGACTGGGTGGTGGTCCGGCAGCAGCCGACCGCCGACTCCGGTGAGATCGTGGCCGCCATGCTCGACGGCGAGGCGACCGTCAAGACCTACCGGCGGCGGGACGGGCACGTCTGGCTGATGCCGCAGAACCCGGCCTTCGACCCGATCGCCGGCGACGACGCCACCATCATGGGCCGGGTCGTCGCGGTGCTGCGCCGGATCTGACCCCACACGCACCCGACGGGTGGCCGCCCCCCAGGGGCAGCCACCCGTCGTCGCGTCCGGTCACCTGCCGGCGTGGCCGGCCGGTCACGTCAACGCGGTGCTGCTCAACTCAGTACCGTTCGCCCCGGCCGGGCGGCTGTCCGTACCCGTACTGGCCGCCCCGCCGGTCGTCGTACCCGTCCTCCGGGCGCGGGCCGGAGCGCGGGTCCCGGGGGTGCCGACGCGGGGGTTCGGCGCGTCCGCCACCGCCGTAGACGCCGCCACCTCGTGGGTCGCCGCCGCCGCGCGGTCGGCCGCCGTTCGGCGCGCCGCCGGGCGGGCCACCCGGGCCACCGCCACGCGGGCCGCCGCCGCCCTGGGGAGCACCCGTCGGGGCGCCACCGTAGACACCGCCGCCGGCCGGCCGACCGCCGCCGTAGACGCCGCCACCGGGGCGGCCGCCGCCCGGCCCCGCCGGACGCCCGCCGGCCGGCACGCC
>NZ_JBAKHT010000025.1:0-85712 GCF_036906755.1 Micromonospora sp. CPCC 206171
CGCCGCCGGCTCCAAGATCCGCCACCCGGATTACCCGTTCAAGGCTGCATGACGGGGCACTAGCTCGCCGGGGTCGCGGCAGAGGCCCTTCGGTGCGGCCGGCGCTCGTTCTCCGGCGCAGCCTGCGAGGCGCACCGGGGGCCGCCCCGACCGTCGTCCGGCTCGGCGCGGCCTTTCCCGGCGGGCACCAGCGAAAGACGACGCGGTCCCGCCGATCCGACCTCGAGGGGAGGCGGACCGGCGGGACCGGCGGCTTCGACAGGTCGCCGCGGGGCAGGCCCACGGCGATCGCCGGCTCAGGGTGCCGACGCGGTCAGCGGGTGCGCAGCGGGGCGAGCGCGGTGCTCCAGGCCACGACCTGGTCCAGCGTGGTGGTGAGCGCGTCCTGCTGGAACTGGCTCGGCTTGAAGACGCTGAAGTTCTCGAAGTCGGTGAAGAGCGACAGCGCCACCTGCGCGCGCACGTCGGCCATCTGGAGCTCGCCGGCGATCAGGCGGAGGTGCTCCACGGCCCGGGTGCCGCCGGCGGAGCCGTAGCTGACGAAGCCGACGGCCTTGTTGTTCCACTCGGCGTAGAGGAAGTCGATGGCGTTCTTGAGGGCACCCGAGGTGGAGTGGTTGTACTCGGGGGTGACCATCACGAACCCGTCGAACGACGCGATGGTGTTGGCCCAGCGGATCGTGTGCGGCTGGGTGTACTGGCCCATCGCCGGCGGGTACGCCTCGTCGAGGTGCGGCAGCTGGTGGTCGAGCAGATCGACGAGCTCGAACTCCGCGTCGGAGCGCTGCTTGGCGACCTCGAGGACCCAGCGGGCGACGGCTTCTCCGTTACGCCCCGGGCGGGTGCTGCCGAGGATGATTCCGATCCTGGTCATGGCTGCTGCCTTTCAGAAGTCCTTGCCTGGCATCGTGAAGGCTAGCCACTGCTTGCTTGGTCAAGCAATTACTTGGCCCGTGCCGACCGTCACAGCGCCGGCGACGATTGTTCGGTCAAGCAACTAGAATGAGCGGCATGTCCGGTAGCTCCGCCACACCGCTGCGACCTCTCAACCCCGACGAGGAGGCGCTGGTCCGCGCCCTGGGCCAGCTGATCTACGTCCTGCCCCGGGCGATCGACGCCGACATGGTCGGCGCACACCAACTGCCCTTCACCGAGTACAACGCCCTGCGGATCCTCTCCGAGGCGCCGGACCGGCGATTGCGGATGAACGAACTCGCCGCCGCCTGCCAACTCTCCCTCAGCGGGATGAGCCGCACGATCAGCCGCCTGGAGACCCAGGGCCTGGTCGAGCGGGTCCGGAGCGGGGAGGACGCGCGGGGCTGGAACGCCGTCCTCACCGATGCCGGCTTCGCCCGCCTGGAGCAGTCCTGGCCGAGTCACCTGGCCGCCGTGCGGCGCCGGTTCCTGAACCACTTCGAGGGCTTCGACCTCGCCCGGTTGGCCAGCGCCTTCCAGCGGGTCGGCACGGCCGACTGAGCCGCCTCGACGTCGCGATCCGCTGGGGCCGAGGTACACCGAGCCGCCACCGGCTCCCTCCCGGTCTCTCGACCGGGTCGAGCCGCATCCGGAGAATGGTCGATACTTCGGGTGGCAGACACAACACCGCGTCGTCATGGGGTATCAAGGAGCAGTGGCAGCCGAGCAGGGCCCCGTGGCCATCTCCGATCTGGTCGGCGCCGAACGCCGGGCGGTGGCGGAAGAGCTCTGGCAGAAGTGGCGGTTCGAGGGCCGCGGCGCTGCGCTGCTGTTCGGGTTCGCCGGTGTCGGCAAGTCGGACCAGGTCGTCCGACCACTGCGGAACTGGGCGGCGAGCCAGTCCATTCCCACTGCCTGGGTCGACGTGCCCGTGGGGACAGCCGACGTGGCGACGACGATCGGTGGCCGCATCCTGGAGGAGTTGAGGGACGGGGGTCACGCGGGGCTGGCCGCCACGGTGTCGGCCGACGCCCCCCTCGCCGACATCCTCCGCTCGCTGCTGGCGGCGGGCGCGCTCATCGTCATCGACGAGTTCCAGCGGCTGCTCGACCCGCAGGGCACACCGTCGGCGGCCATGGCGCGGATGCTGGAGCAGCTCGCCCGGCGCCCGACCGACCGGGGCTGCCTGCTGCTGGTGTCGAACCGGCACCTCGACTGGACCTGGACCGAGCATTTCCACGTCACCGAGCTGCTGCCGCCCGACGACGCCGACGCCATCACGATCGTCCTCGACCACCTCGGCGCGCAGCAGGCCGACGCCCGCTTTCCGCACCACCGGCGGCCGGAGGTCGTGCGCCGCCTCGGACGGAACCCGAGAGTGCTGCGGCTGCTCGGCTACCTGCTCAAGTCACATCTGTTGGACGGGCTGTTGCCACCGAGCGGCAGTGCTCCCGAGGAACCCTTCGACTCCAAGCTCGTCGAGGAGATCGAACGGACACTGCTGGCCAAGGCCGCCGAGGGCCTGCCGGAGTCCACCCGCACCTTCCTGCGCGACATGTCGGTGATCCGCGACTGGGCCGACTGGGACCTCATCGAGGCGATGGGCGGCGGCCGGGGCGAGGTCCGGGAGCTGGTACGCGGCGCCCAGGAGCGGTACCTCCTGCAGGCCCGCACCCAGACCGACCGGCCGGGAGGCGGTTCCGCCGGGCGGTACCAGGTGCATCCGCTGCTCCGTGAGGCGGACGGCGTCCAGCTGCGACGGGATGCGGCCGCCTGGCGGGCCGCCCACGGTCGCGCCGGCGACTGGTACGCCCGGAAGCTGCAGGCCGCCGGACGGACGGCGGTCCACGACCGGACCCTCCTGCTCGGCCTGGACGGCGCGGCGTACCACTACACCGCGGCCGACGCGGACGAGGCCCTGCTGACGGCGATCGAGCCGGCCAGGCGCTACCTCGGTCAGCGCTACGGGTGGATGTCGGTGCGGGTGAACACCGTCGGGGAACGAGACGCCCGCATCGCCCTGCTGGAGCTGTACAACAGCCGGTGGGGCACCGCGGGCACCCACTACCACCTGGCGATGCTCCTGCGTGATCGCGGCCGTCCGGAGGACCTCTCCCGAGCGGTCCCCGAGGCGGAGTCGGCCGCCCTGGACCAGGACCACGCCGACCCCTGGGTGTTGTGGGCCAAGCTCGTCCGGGCGGTGGACGGCACCGAGGCGGCGATCGCGGTGGCCCGCAAGGCCACCGCGCACGTCGCGCCGACCAAGAGCCTCTTCTCGGTGTACCAGCAACTCGGCGGGTACCTCAACGAACGGCGGCGTACCGGGGAAGCCATCGCGGCGCTGCGCCAAGGGGTAAACAGGGCCCGCGGCAACACCGAGCGACTGGCCGCGCTGGCCGCCCAGTACGCGGCCGGTGCGCCCACCGACGACCTGCTCGAAGGGGTGGTCGCCTGGTTGCGGGAGAAGCCGGAACTCGAGGTCCAGTACCGGTTGGCGCAGGTCTACCTGCTGGAGCGCGGGCAGCGCTGGCATCAGGCGCTGGCGCTCCTCGCCGACGGCCGGCGGCTGAGCCCGAGATACATCAACTTCTCCGTGCACGAGGCGTTGTGCCACCTCGCGCTGGGCGACGCCGTCCGGGCCCAGGAGGCCGTCGACAACTACCCCGCCCAGAAGGGCTTCTCCACCTCGTCCGCCTCCACCTGGTGCGCGGCCTTCGTCGCCCTCGAACTCGGCCGGACCTCGGACGCGTCGGAACTGGTCCGGACCTATCTCGGCAGCGACGTCGCCGCCTCCACCCCGGACGAGATCCGCGCGCTGTTGCTGCACAGTTGGGACACCAGCGTCGGCCGCCTGGACTTCACCTCCCCGCCCTCGTTGGTGTTTCCGATCCTGCCGCCCGCCCTCAGCGGCCTGTCGACCGTCGCCATCAGGCCGCAGTACGGCGACCCCGTCCTGCCCCGGAGGCAGCCGGGCGGTGCTGGAGCGACCCGTGACGGCCGCCCGCACGTCCTCGCACTGGCCACCGAGTGGTCCTCCTCGCTCGGCGGCCTGAGCACCTTCAACCGGCAGTTGTGCGGCTCGCTGACCGCGCACGCGCGGGTGACGTGCGTGGTGTTGCGGGCCACCGACGAGGAACGGCGGGACGCCACCTCGGCGGGCGTCACGCTGATCGAGGCGCCGGAGGCGCCCGGCGCCTCGGACGTCGACCGACTGTCCCGCCGGCCGCCACTTCCCGAGGGCGACGCTCCCGACGTGATCATCGGGCACGGCCGGTGGACCGGCCCGGCCGCCCACCACCTGGGCGACGACTTCCCGCACGCCAAGCGCCTGCACTTCCTGCACGTCATCCCCGACGACATCGAGCGCTACAAGGCGGACCGGGGGGTCGACGCGGGAGTGCTCGCCGAGGAACGGCAGGAGGTCGAGCTGGCGCTCAGCGCCGAGGCCGACCACGCCGTGGCGGTGGGACCGCGGATGTACTACTGGTTCCTGCGGGACCTGGAGGCTCGCGGCGTCGACCCGACGCGGTTGATCCGCTTCGACCCCGGCTTCGACCTGGGCGTCGGATCTCCCCGCCAACCACCACAGGGCCGGCCCTGGACGGTGCTCCTCGTCGGCCGGACGGAGGACGACCGACTCAAGGGCCTCGACCTGGCGGCGCGTGCCTTCAACGCGGCGCGACGCCGGCGCGGTGCCGGCACTCCCCGCGTCGAACTCCTCGTCCGCGGCGCTCCGCCCGAGACGTGCTCCACGCTGGAGGACCGGATGCGCGCCTGGGCGCAGGACGCGTCGCTGCCGGTGCGGGTGCGCCCGTACTCGACCAGCGCGGAGCGGCTGGCCGCCGACCTGCGCGCGGCCAGCCTGCTCCTCATGCCCTCCCGGGCCGAGGGTTTCGGTCTTGTGGCGGTGGAGGCCATCCTCGCCGGCACGCCGGTGCTGGTGAGCAGCGAGAGCGGTCTGGGCGAGCTGCTGGAGGAGCGGCTCGGGCCGGAGGAGGCGGCCCGGATCGTGGTACCGACGACGGGTGACGACGAGCGCGACGTTGAGAACTGGAGCAACGCCATCGACGGCGCGCTGCGCAACCGGGAGGCGGAGTTCCCCGGCATCGCCGACCTTCGCGCCCGGCTGGCCAGCGAACTGACCTGGTCCACGGCGACCGCCACCCTGCTGGACCGCGTCCTGCACACCACCCACACCGCGCACACCGGGCCGCCGGCGCCCCGGTCACCCGAGGATGCGCCGGACGAGCGGCCGGTGGCACCGCGCGCCTGACCGCGAGGAGCCGGACCTCAGGTCCGGAGGGCCGCGCCACACCGGCCGTCCCGAAGGTCAGGGTCACCCCGGGAAGGTCCGCGCACGTCGTGGCGACGAGCGCAGTGTCCGCAGTTTCTGAAATCAGTAGAGGTTCGGCGTCGCCGCCCTCGCCACCGTCATGATCGCATCCCGACCCGAGCCGTCGCGGCCATAACCACGCCCGCCGGACCCGCCGTGGAGCGGCGAGCGAGCGGGCATGGTCGCGGCCGGATCGGGAATCGCAGGGCGGCCAGCAGGACGACGGAGGAGACGCGCCATGACGGACCCATCGCGCACCGGGTCGAACAGTGCCCGGCCACAGTCCTCGCCGCAGGACCGGGACGTCGCGCCGGCCGGCGGATTCGCCGTCGTGGAGATGTTCACCTCCCAGGGCTGCAACAGCTGTCCACCGGCGGAGGAACTGCTGACCGAGATCGAACGCGAGGCCCGACAGGAGGGGCAGCCCGTCTACGCCCTCGGATTCCACGTCGACTACTGGGACGACCTGGGCTGGCCCGACCCGTTCGCCGACGGGGCGTACACCGCGCGGCAGGGGGCGTACGCGCGCGCCTTCGGCTCCGGGGGGTTGTACACCCCGCAGATGATCGTGAACGGCACCGTCGAGTTCGTCGGCTCCGACCGCCGACGGGCGGCGACCGCGATCGCCGCCGCCCTCACGGAGGCGGCTACCACCCCACTCGCGCTCTCGATCGAGGACACCGCCGGGGGCGACGGGCACCGGGTGGTGGTGGACTACCGGACCGAACGGCCGCCGCCGCGGGCGGTGTTGAACGTGGCGGTCGTGGAACGCGGCCTGGAGAACCACGTCCCCCGGGGTGAGAACGCGGGGCGGACGCTGCGGCAGGACAACGTGGTGCGCGCCTTCACGTCGGTGGGCCTGGACGCCCCGAGCGGCCGGGTCGAGCTGGCGGTGCCGCCGGACCTCGATCCCGGACATGCCTCGCTGGTCGGCTATGTGCAGCGCCACGGCAACAAGGCGATCGTGGGCGCCACGGCCGTCGAGGTCGCTGTCACGCCCGGATGAGAAGGAGACCGATCATGAGCTCGTCCTCCACCCAGTACCCCGTTCCCGAGGGCCCCGGCTCCATCGCGCAGGCGCCACAGCTTCCGGCGGGGTTCACCGACACGTTCGGCGGCCGGTACGTGGACGCCGACGGGGTACGCCTGCACGCGGTCATCGGCGGCGACGGACCGCCGCTGCTGCTGGTGCACGGCTGGCCGGAGAACTGGTACGCCTGGCGCCTGCTGATGCCGACGCTGGCCCGGGACTTCCAGGTCATCGCGGTCGACCAGCGGGGAATGGGGCTCTCCGAGAAGCCCGCGGACGGGTACGACACCGGCACCCAGGCCAACGACCTGGTCGCGCTGATGGACGCACTCGGCCACCAGCGGTTCGCCGTCATCGGCCACGACACCGGATTCGCGATCAGTTACGCGCTCGCCGCGGACCACCCGGACCGGGTCGACCGCGCGGTCCTCGCCGAGATCCCCGGGTCCCCGGGTACGGCCCCCTCACCGCCCCTGTTCGTCCCCGGGCCGCTCAACGACCGGCTCTGGCACCTCAGCTTCAACCGGCTCGACAGGGTGAACGAACAACTCGTCCAGGGACGGGAGGACGTCTTCTTCCGCTGGGAGTTCGAGGCGGCCGCCAGGAAGCTCCCCGACGAGGTGATCAACTACTACGTCGGCCTGCTCTCCCAGCCCGACGCACTGCGCGGCAGCTTCGGCTGGTACCGGGCGCTCGACAAGATCATCGAACAGGACCAGCAGCGCAGGACCAGGAAATTGACCATGCCCGTCCTGGCCATCGGCGGAGCGGCGAGCTTCGGGGATCACGTCCCGCACAACGTGCAGCTGGTCGCGGACGACGTGCAGAGCCTGGTCATTCCGGGCGCCGGCCACTTCGTCGCCGAGGAGGCGCCCGACGAGATGCTGGCGGCGCTGACCGCGTTCCTGGCCCCGTACCGCGACGGACGGGCGGCGGGCGGCGCCAGGGCCTAGCGCCACGGTTGCCGCCGTGGGTCATCGGCCGGCCGGCGACCTGGCGGCCCTGCGCAGCCCGAGCAGCGCGACCAGGGCGAGCACGATGACGGCGACGGCGTACCCCTCGGCCGTCCGGAGCAGGCCGCCGTGGACCACCAGGAAGCCGGCGATGACGGTGGGCAGGCCGAAGCCGACATAGCAGACGATGTAGAGCAGGGAGAGTACGCTGGCGCGTTCGTGCGCCTCGACCAGCGGCACGACCGTCTTGAGGCTGCCCTGGAATCCGGCACCGAAGCCGACGCCGCCGAACGCGAGCCCGACGAAGAATCCGACGACGGACTCGGCGGTGACCGACACCAGCGTGATGATCATGCCCAGGATGAGTGCGCTGATCCCGGTGAGCATCACCGTCCGCGCGGAGGCGTTGCGCAGCAGCAGGATGGCGATGGTCCCGAAGACGGCGAAGACGAAGACGACCAGGCCGCCGGCCACGATCGAGCTCTCCATGAGGGCGCGCGTGAGCGCCGGACCGAGCGCGCCGAAGAAGCCGGCCAGCGCCCAGACGGAGAAGACCACCGGCGCGACGACGAGTACCGGCGCGCGTACGGCGCGGGGCAGTCTGATCTCCGGTCGGAGACTCTGCAGCGCTCCCCTCATCGGCGTGACCGTCTCCCCCATCAGCACCACCCCGACGCCCTGGATCAGCAGGACGACGAGCAGGACGACGTACACCAGCCGGGTCGGCGCGGGGAAGAACTGGATGAGCAGCGCCGAGAGCAGGGCACCGGTACCGGTCCCGACGCCGGGGGCGATCGAGTTCGCGAGCGTACCGCGTGCGGGGTTGATGTCGAGCATGGCGGCCCCGACGGCGCCGGTGGCGGCGCCGGCCGCGAGCCCCTGTACGACGCGGGCGGCCACCAGCGTGGGGACGCCGCTGGCGAAGACGAAGATGACCAGCGCGATCATCTGGATCGCGATCGTGACCAGCAGGACCGGCCGCCGCCCGACGTGGTCGGAGAGCTTGCCGAACGTGAGCAGGGACGCCAGCACCGCGAGGGCGTAGACGGCGAACACCACCGTGGTGGTGATCGGCGAGAAGTGCCAGCGCTCCTGATAGATCCCGTAGAGCGGGGTCGGCGCCGCCGAGGCGGCCAGGAACGACACCAGGATCGAGGCGAGCAGAAGCAGGGCGACACCCGGCGAGATCCGCCCCTGTCCGGCGTTCTGCATAGACGTGCTCCTCAGGTGAGCTACGAGCGGCGGTCCGGCGCGGTCGATCCGGCCGCATTCCCGCTGAAAGGCCGCAGCGGAGTACCCCGTGCGCCGCGTCGCACGCGAGGTGAATGGCGCACCTCTTCAGCCTCGGCCGAGGCATCCCGGGTCGTCGGCCGGTGGCGACACCGCTCGACCTGACGGGCGCTCTTCCGGTCCCGGTGGCGGAGCCCTCCGTCCGGTCGGCCCGTCCGGGGCAGCCGGACGATCGAGGCGGTGCCGGTAACCGGCGCGGACCGCCGGTGACGTCGCGGCCCAGGCGCTGACCGCATCGCGGTTCGAGGATGTCACGGCCCCCGGAAAATAGACGAACGTGCAAAGCCGTCGACCGAACGCATCGGCATCTCCGACGGCTGGTCCGCGTCTCCACCTGCATCGAGGACACCCCCGACCTGGTGGACGACGTCCTCGCGGCGTTGGACAAGGCAGCCGATCCGGGTCGGCCGGGCGGTGGCCCGCAGAGCGCATAGGCCCGATCACCTCGGGAAAGTGCTGCCTATGGCCAGGTACACGAAGCCCGAGCTGAGGAACCAGATCAAGGAAGAGCTGCAGGCTTCCGACAAGGGCGGCAGGCCGGGGCAGTGGTCGGCGCGCAAGTCGCAGCTGCTCACCAAGGAGTACCAGAAGCGGGGCGGAGGCTATCAGGGCCCGAAGGATGAGCGGCAGAAGTCCCTGCAGCGTTGGGGCGCCGAGGAGTGGCAGACCCGCAACGGCGCCACCCGGGCCCGCAAGGGCGGCGAAACCAAGCGTTACCTGCCCAAGCATGCCTGGGAACGACTCTCGGCGGACGAGCAGCGCGCAACGGACACCAAGAAGCGCGAGGCGTCCAGGTCCGGCCGGCAGTTCGTCCCCAACACCGCGCCCGCCAGACGCGCGCGCAGGGAGGCCACCTCGGTCGACCGGCTGTCGGAGGTGACGGTCGCCGAGGCGGCCGGGCTGGTCCGTGGTCTCGACACCGACGAGCTCAAGGCGGCGCTGAAGCAGGAACGCGCCGGCAAGAACCGCAAGACGCTCGTCCAACGGCTGCAGTCGGAACTCAAGCGCCGCTGACCCTGGGCGGGCGCCGCACCACATCGGCGATATCGCGTACGGCGAGAGCCACCCCCGGGATCCGTTGCGCGGCCGCCATACCTAGAACTACTATGCATTGCAGTTCTAGGGTTAGGTGGTCACATGCACATCACCAAGGATCTCGTCGCAGCCTCGGCGACCCCGCTCGTGCTGGGAATCCTCGCCGAGGGCGACAGCTACGGCTACGCGATCCTCAAGCAGGTCAACGAGTTGTCGGGCGGGCAGCTGGAGTGGACCGACGGTCTGCTCTACCCGTTGCTGCACCGCCTGGAGCGATTGGGGCACGTCGAGTCGGCCTGGGAGACCCCACCCGGGGGCCGCCGCCGCAAGTACTACCGCATCACCGACCAGGGCCGGGCCGAGCTCGCCGAGCAGCGCCGCCAGTGGGCCGCCGTCGTCGACGCCCTGCGGGGCGTCTGGAACGCCACCCAGTCCATCACGCCGATCGTGGCACCGGCCTGGGAGGCGGGACGATGAGCGTCAACAGCGACAACGATCTGGAGGGCCAGATCGCCGAGTGGCGGGCCTACACGCAGCGCCGCCGGGAGCTGCACCACACCGATGCCGAGGAGTTGGAAGACCACCTGCGCAGCCGGATCACCGAGCTGACCGAGGCCGGCCTGCGCGCCGACGAGGCCTTCCTCATCGCCGTCAAGCGAATGGGCAGCCTCGACGAGCTGTCGCGGGAGTTCGCCCGCGAGCATTCCGAGCGGCTGTGGAAGCAGCTCGTACTGCCTGGGGAGCCGGACACCCCCGCCGCGGCCCGTACCCGGCGGGAACTGCCCGTCATGGTGCTCTGCGCGGCCGTCGCGGCGCTCTCGATCAAGGTGCCGGCCCTGTTCGGCCTCGACCTGGCCTCGGGCGACCACGGCGCCTTCTACGCGCGGAACGTCAGCCTGTTCGCGCTGCCGGCGCTGGCCGCCTACTTCGCCTGGCAACGCCGGGTCGGCCCGCGCGTCATCGGGGTGCTCGCGGCGCTGTTCGCGCTCGGCGCGGTCGCGGCGAACGCGTACCCGCTGGCGGACGACTCGCAGACCCTGGTGCTGACGGCGATCCACCTGCCGCTCGCGCTGTGGCTGGTGGTCGGCGTCGCCTACGCGGGCGGCGACTGGCGCTCGGACCGGCGGCGGATGGACTTCATCCGGTTCACCGGGGAATGGCTGATCTACTTCGCCCTCATCGGACTGGGTGGCGGCGTGCTCGCCGCCTTCACGGCGGGCACCTTCAACGCCATCGGCCTCGACGCCGAGGGATTCATCCAGTCGTGGCTGATGCCGTGCGGCGCCACCGCCGCGGTCATCGTGGCGGCCTGGCTGGTGGAGGCCAAGCAGAGCGTCATCGAGAACATGGCGCCGGTGCTGACCCGCGTCTTCACGCCGCTGTTCGCGGCCGCCCTGCTGGCCTTCCTGGTCGCCATCGTCTGGACCAGCAACGGCATCGACGTCGAGCGGGACGCGCTCATCCTCTTCGACCTGCTGCTGGTCGTCGTGCTGGGCCTGCTGTTGTACGCCATCTCCGCCCGTGACCTCACGGCCCGGGCCGGTCTCTTCGACCGCCTGCAGCTCGCGCTCGTCGTCAGCGCCCTGGCCATCGACGCCCTGGTGCTGCTGGCCATCACCGGCCGGATCACCGAATGGGGCTTCAGTCCGAACAAGACCGCCGCGCTGGGCGAGAACGTCATCCTGCTCACCAACCTGGCATGGTCGGCCTGGCTGTTCCTCGGCTTCGTCCGTGGCCGCATGCCCTTCGCCCGCCTGGAACGGTGGCAGACCCGGTACGTGATCGTGTACGCGGTCTGGGCCTGGACGGTCGTCCTCGCCTTCCCGCTCGTGTTCGACTTCGCCTGAGCCGGATCCGGCCCGCTCGACCCCGTCCGGGTGCCCGGACGGGGTCGAGCGTCTCCGCCGACGTGCCGCACCCGCGGAATGGACGGCTGCCCCGCCGCTACCCGGCGGGACGGCCATGGGTCAGCTCTTGACCGCGGAATGCCGGGCCGCTTAGGTTCATCAATCAGAAAGGTCTCTTTACTAATTCTCTCCACCGTCGTGGGAGTGCCGATGCGACCGTTGCGCCACCGCCGCCTCACCGCCGTCGTCGCCCTGGCGACCATGCTGGTCACCGCCGGCCCGCCGACGGCCGCCGGCGCGGACGACGGCAGGAACCGCCGCGCCGGTTACCACCGGGTCGGCTACTTCACCCAGTGGGGCATCTACGGCCGGGCCTTCCCGGTGAAGAAGCTCGACACCTCCGGGGCGGCAAGCCGCCTCACCCACGTCAACTATGCCTTCGGCAACGTCAGCGAGGACGGGCGCTGCTTCGTGGACGGTGGGCCGGGCGAGGGGGACGCCTGGGCCGACTACCAGCGTCCCGTCCCGGCCGACGAGAGCGTCGACGGCGTCGCCGACGCCTGGGGCGAACCGCTCAACGGCAACTTCGGCCAGCTGGCCAAGCTCAAGGCCAAACACCCCGGCCTGCAGGTGCTGATCTCGCTGGGCGGCTGGAGCTGGTCGACGTACTTCTCGAACGCCGCCCGCACCGACGCCTCCCGCAGGGCGTTCGTGGCCTCCTGCATCGACCTCTACCTCAAGGGCAACCTTCCGGTCCTCGACGGTGGCAGTGGCGGCCCGGGTGCCGCCGCCGGCGTCTTCGACGGCATCGACCTCGACTGGGAGTGGCCGAACTGGCCGGGCGAGCCGGGCAACGTGGTCCGCCCGGAGGACCGGCAGAACTTCACCGAGCTGGTCGCGGAGTTCCGCCGGCAACTCGACGCGTACGGCCGGACGACCCGCCGGCACCACCCGCTGACCGCCTTCCTGCCGGCCAACCCGGCGACCATGGACGCCGGCTACGAGGGTCGCGAGATCTTCCGGTACCTGGACTTCGCCACCGTGCAGGGGTACGACTTCCACGGCGCGTGGGACCCGGTGACCAACCAGCAGTCGGCGCTGCGTGTGCCGTCCGGGGCGCCGGACAACCCGGACTTCTCCGCCGAGGTGGCGATCGACGGCTGGCTCGCCCGTGGTGCGCCGCGCGAGAAGCTGGTCCTGGGCATCCCGTACTACGGCCGAGGCTGGACCGGCGTCAGCGGGAGCGGCAACGGGCTCTTCCAGCCCGCGGCCGGGCCCGCGCCGGCCACCTTCGAGGCCGGGTACGAGGACTACCGGCGGCTCAAGACCCTGGCCGGCAACGGCTTCACCGTCCACCGCGACCTTCGCGCCGGGCACGCCTGGTTGTTCGACGGCACGACCTTCTGGACGTACGACGATCCTGCGGTGGTGTTGCAGAAGACGCTGTACATCCGGCGGGCCGGCCTGGCCGGAGCGATGGTCTGGTCGTTGGACGGCGACGACGACAACGCCACGTTGACCAAGACGATCGGCCTCGGGCTTGCGACGCCGTAGCCGCGCACCGCGGCGGTCGTAGCGCTCCTACCCGCGGCAATCCGCGGGTACGGCTGGTGCTGCCGGCGGTGGCGACGGGGAGGTGACGTCAGCGGCCCGGCCGGTCGGCCGCCCACCGGTCGAATTCTTCGCGAACGGCGGCGGCACCGGCCGGCACCACCTGGCTCGCGGTGGCGGAGACGGCGTCCTCCATCTCGTCCGCCAGCCAGGCCGGGCCACCACCGGCCGCCCGCAGCTGCGTCAGGCCGGCTCGGCCCAGCACGACGGCGGCGACGAAGTAGCCCCCGGTGAGCCCCGCGGTGGCCAGCTTGCGGGGCAGGAAGGTCTCCAGCAGGCGCAGCGCGGTCGCCGAGGCGGCCCCGGCTCCCAGTACCACACACCCGGCGGCGGTGGCGAGCAGCGCCAGGCCGACCCCCGCCGGACGAACCGACCTCAGCAGGTGCGTGCGTACCTCGCGGACCTCCGCCCGCACCACCTCCGCCACCTCGGCAGCCAAGCGGTCGGTCGGACCGGCCGCCCGTCCGACTCCGCCGGACCGTCCCGCTGCCGCGTCACTCATGGGCCCGCTCCTCCTCCGTTGGGGGCAGCCGCTTACCCATGAACCGCACCGCCATACCTGTCCCGACGCCCGGGGCGGAAGCTGGGACAAAGGTGACGAGGTGGCTGCCGGAGGCGAGCTGCGCCCGGATGCGGTCATCCGGCTCAGCGGTGCATGTGCAGGCGGATCGTGGTGGCACCGGGCCTGGTGTGGACGCGTACGAGGTCGCAGAGTTGGTTGACCAGGACGAGCCCCCGGCTGCCCGGCTGCTGGGGCGGCACGGGAAGGCGGCCGGCGAGCGGATTCGTGATGTGCCCGGTGTCGCTGAGCTGGCATATCAGCCGCGTGCTGTCGGTCCAGACCGCGAGAGTACCGCCCCCGGTGGTGTGTCTGACCGTGTTCCCCGCCAGCTCGTTGACCGCCAGGGTCAGGTCGGAGACCCGGTCCGGGTGCAGCCCGGCGGCGACGGCGTGCGCGGTCACGAACCGGCGGATGGCCGGGAGCGCGTGCACGTCGATCGCGATGGTGGCCGCCCGGGCAGGCGGATCCGGCAGCGGCAGGTTGAACCCTGCCGCCACCGCGACCGGGTCCGCGTAGTGCGGGCTCACCCACTCCGCGCCGTCCTTCTGCAGGACGGGGTGGGTGCGGCAGGCGTCGTCGAGCCAGCTCCGGTCCAGACGACTGGTGTCGTAGGGACAGAGGATGGTGGCCGGCCGGCCGGCGAACGCCGCGTTGATCAGGGCCTCGTGCTGGGCGCAGGCGGGGTATTCGACCGCGGTGCGGCCGGCCCAGATCGGTTCGCCGATGATGCGTACCCGCTTGCCCGGATGCGCGGCGGCGAAGGCGAGCAGGACGCCGGGGATGATCCGCCCCGGGTTGCGCCCGGCCTCGCTCATGTCGTGCAACCGCACCCGGCCCGCGTCGACGCCGAGCGCGGTACGGATCTGGTGGAGGTTGTCCCCCGGTACCGCCACCATGACCGGTTCGTCGGCGGCGAGGCCGGCGTGGATGAACGGCACCGTGCCGGCCAGGTACTCCTCGCGGTCGCCGTAGAAGAGGGCGGGGTGGACGAAACTGTCGGTCCTGGTGGCGACCGAGATGCTCATGCGGCAGCCTCCCAGTGCGTGGTCCAGTCGCCTCGTCGGGCCACCGCAGCGTCAGTCCGGATACCTGGTCGGCACCGGTCAGGTGAAGTGTACGGGCGGGGCGATGTAACGGCCGGTCAGGCCCGACCCGGCCCCGGCTGTCGCCGCTGCCGGAGCGGACGGGTCGCGCCGGCGGCGGCCGCGCCCTGCCGGTCGGCGCCCGGGCTCACGCGTGACCTGCCGGTCGCCTGGATGGCGAGCAGGGCGATGTCGTCGGTCGGCTGTTCGCCGGCGAGGGTGCTCATGATGCGGGCGCAGACCGCTTCGGCGGCACCGGGTTCGACGGCCGCGCAGAGCCGCTCGATGCCGGTGTCGATGACTTCGCCGCGGCGTTCGACGAGCCCGTCGGTGTAGCAGACCAGCACCGCCTCGGCGGGGAACGTGACCTCGGCGTGTCGGCGGGCCGGTCGGTCCGGGCGCACACCCAATGGAAGATCGACTGGAAGGTTCAGCGTCTCGGCGGGCCGTCCCGGTGTGGCCAGCACGGGTTGCAGGTGCCCGGCGAGGGACATCCGGATGGTGGTGCGGTCCGGGGAGATCATCGCGTACAGGACCGTGGCGAGGTTCCCGGCCTCGAAGTGGTGGATCTTGCGGTCCAGCAGCGTCAGCGCGCTCGCCGGATCGTCGCAGATCAAGGCGTACGCGCGCAGCGCGCTGCGCAGGCGCCCCATCACGACCGCCGAGCGCAGCCCGTGACCCGACACGTCGCCGATGACGACGCCTAGCCAGCCGGACGGGAGGGTGAACACGTCGTACCAGTCGCCGCCCACGCCGGCGTCGTGGCCGGGCACATAGCGGGCGGCCATGTCCACGCCGGGCGCATCGGGCAGGTGGGTGGGCAGCAGGCTGCGTTGCAGGGCGAGGGCGGCGGTGCGGTCGATGCTGCTGGCCCGGCTCCGGCTGGCCAGGCTCGCCCGATCGGCGGCGAGTTGGAGCACCTGCACGTCGTCGTCGGTGAATCGGTGCGGCTGGAGGCAACCGACGTGCAGTACGCCGATCACGTCGCCGCCGGCGAGCATCGGCACACCCAACAGCGAGCTGACCCCGCTGTCGAACAGCATCGGGTCGTCCGCGGCCGTGACCTCGTCCAGCACGACAGGCTGCTTCTCCCGGGCGATCCGGCCGGCGAGCCCGCGGCCCACGGAGCTTCGGGAGCCCGGCCGGACCTCGTCCGCCAACCCTCTCGCCGCGGTGGCCACGAACTGCCGGGCGTGCACGTCCAGCAGCAGGATGGCGGCGGTGTCGACCCCCAACACCTCTCGGACCCGGTCGAGGAGTTCGTCGAGAAGGTCGTCGACGTCAAGCTTGGACAGCGCGGCGTCGGTGATCGCCTCGATCCGGCGCAACCGCTCGTCGCTCCCGCCACCCTGCACGCCAATCACGGCCAGAAGCCTAGTCCTCCCCGGGCCCGGAGCAGCCCCCCAGCAGCACCCCCGTCGGGCGTCGACCTCGGGTACGGCGGCGAGACTACCGTCCCGGAGCAGCCGGTCGCCCACCGCGGCGCCACTGTCATCCTGCTGATCTCGGGGGGTGGCTCATCCCGACGAATCGGTCACCGGTCCTACCGCACCTCGACGGAGATCGGCGCGCTGAGTCGGCCCTCGTTCCCGCTGCGATCCAGGCCGGACACGCAGTAGGAGAGCGGGCGGTCGGCGGGGGCGGTGCGGTCGACCCAGCCGGTCCCCCGGGCGGTGCCGACGAGCCGGGCCGCGTCGCCCTCCACCCGGTAGACGGCGACGCTCGCGGCACCGTCTGCGCGCCAGGTCAGCGCCACCTCGCCGGCGTCGCGCCGCACGCCGGTGATCGCGGGTACGGCGGGCGGCGCCGCCGGTAGCTGCGCCATCGCGGGCACCAGCGCCGGGCCGGCGTAGTGCGCTGTGCTGTACCGGCTGACCGCGCCGAGCTTGTCGGCGCGCACCTGGCGGGCGCTGAAATGCACGCTGCCGCTCACCCCGTGCCGGCGGTTGAGGGCGAGCTGGCGGTCCAGCTCGGCCGGGTCGCGCCACGCGCCGCGCTCGCCCACCCGGTAGTCGGCCTGGCCGATGTAGAGCTGCACGCGGGTGCCCTGCACCGTGGCCGCCCACCACGGCAGCAGCTTGGCGTAGTCGGCCTTGTCGAACCCGATGTGCCAGTAGAGCTGTGGCACCACGTAGTCGAGCCACTGCTCCCGCACCCAGAGCCGGGTGTCGGCGTAGATGTCGTCGTAGCTCTGCAGTCCGGCGGTCGGCGAGCCGGCCGGGTCCGTGCGCTTGTTGCGCCAGATGCCGAACGGGCTGATGCCGAACTTGACCCACGGCTTGATCGCCTTGATCCGCTCGCTCATCTCGCGGACCAGCGTGTTCACGTTGTCCCTGCGCCAGGCGTGCTTGTCCGCGAACCGCCGGCCGTACCGGGCGAACGCCGCGTCGTCCGGGAAGTCCTGCCCGGCCTCGGGGTACGGGTAGAAGAAGTCGTCGAAGTGCACGCCGTCGACGTCGTAGCGCTGGACCGCCTCCAGCATCGAGTCCTCGACGAACGTGCGCGCCTCGGGGATGCCCGGGTTGAAGTAGAGGCGACTGCCGGGCCGGTCGGCGCTGGGATAGGTCACCACCCAGTCGGGGTGCTGCCGCAACGGGTGCGTCGGCGCCAGCTGGTCCAGCCGGGGGCCGGGTCCCCCGACGGTGGCCGGCTGCCCGCCCCGGTACGGGTTGAACCAGGCGTGGAACTCCAGGTTGCGCGCGTGCGCCTCGCTGACCATGAACTCCATCGGGTCCCAGCCCGGGTCGCGGCCGTCGCGGCGTCCGGTCAGCCACTCCGACCAGGGCGCGTACTTCGACGGCCAGAGGGCGTCCCCGCTGGGCCGCACGTGCACGAAGACGGCGTTGTGGTTGCGCCGCACGGCCAGGTCGAGCCAGCCCCGGAACTCCGCCCGCGCCGTCTCGGCCGGCAACCCGCGCCGGCTCGGCCAGTCGATGTTGTTCACCGTCGTGATCCACATGCCGCGCAACTCGCGCGGCGCCAGCGCCGCCCGGCCGGCGCAGTGGGGAGCGGCGGGCGCCGGACCACCGTCGGCTGCCGGGCCGCGGGCCGCCACGGCCCCGCGTTCGTCGTCGACGACCCGCTCGCGCACCGACCAGGCGCCGACCGCGAACGCCAGGGCGAGCGCGGCGACGACGGCGACGAGGGCGCGGGTACGACGGCGGTGAGCGGGCGGATCGGTGGCGGGCATCGCCCCAGTCTGCCCAGTGCCGCCCCGCCGAATGAACCGGGTGGAGGGTTACTTAACGGTCAGCTAAGACGGTGGGGTCGGAAGGGCTCTGCGTCACCTCGACACGCGGCTGCCCGACCACAATTTCCGGTGGCGGTCCGGGACCGGCCGTTGCGAGACTCTGAGCTGTGCGAGAGCCGGAGCGTTTCCGCGCCGCCGTCGGCACGTGGGCGGCCGGCGGCACCGACGCCGCGGCGGCCGCCGCGGCGGCCCGCGAACTGGCCCAGGACGGCCTGGCGACGGTTGTCCTCGTCGAAGGGGTGAGCGACCGGAGCGCGGTGGAGGCGCTGGCCGTTCGACGCAACCGGGATCTGGCCGGCGAGGGCGTCTGCGTCCTGCCGATCGGCGGCGCGATGAGCGTCGGTCGGTTCCTGCGGCTCTTCGGCGGGCAGGGGCTGGCCGTGACCATCCGGGGGCTCTGCGACGAGGCCGAAGAGGGCTACTTCCGGCGCGGGTTGGAGCAGGCCGGCCTCGGTAGCGACCTGACCCGGTCCGGGATGGAGGCGTTGGGCTTCTACGTGTGCGTCGCCGACCTGGAGGACGAGTTGATTCGCGCGCTGGGCACGGCCGGGGTCGAGCGGGTCCTGGCGGCCGAACAGGATCTGGCCCGCTTCCGGGTCTTCCAGAACCAGCCCGCGCAGCGCGGGCGCGCGATCGAGCGGCAACTGCGCCGCTTCATGGGTACGACCAGCGGTCGCAAGGCCCGGTACGCCCGCGCGCTCGTCGACGCCCTCGACCCGAACCAGGTACCCCGGCCGCTGGATCACCTACTCGGGCCCCCCGCCTGACCCGGATCCGGCCCCCCTGCGCGGTGAGCGCCCCGAGGGGCGTCCCTCAGCGCAGCCGCCGGGCGGCGAACCTGGCGGGTGGCGCGGCGATCGCGTCCTGGGCCGCGATCAACTGGATCTCCCGGGTGCCCGCCGCGAGGGTCGCCTCCAGTACGGCGAAGACGGAGGCGATGGTGCGTTCCAGCGCCGTGGCGGGCGAACCCGTCGTCCACAGGTGCGCGAGGTACAGCGCCGCGGTGACGTCGCCGCCGCCGTTGGGGCTGATCGGCAGCAGCGGGGTGGTCACCGCCCAGGCGCCCTCGTCGGAGACGGCCACCACCTCCAGCGACCCCACCGGCACGTCGCCGTGGAGCACGCTGGTGACCAGGACGTGCCGTGGCCCCGTCTCGCGTACCACGTCGACCGCGTCCAGCAGCTCCGCCGGGGAGTTGGTGGCACGGCCGGCGAGGAAGTCCAGCTCGAAGTGGTTCGGGGTGATGATGTCCGCGCGCGGGACGACGGTGTCCCGCAGATACTCCGGAATGCCCGGCCGGACGAACATCCCGCGGCCGGCGTCGCCCATCACCGGATCGCAGCAGTAGACCGCGTCCGGGTTGGCGGCCTTGACCTTGTCGACCGCGTCGAGGATCACCGCACCCATGGCCGGGTCGCCCTGGTAGCCCGACAGCACCGCGTCGGCGCTGCCGAGGACCCCGCGGTCGCCGATGCCCGCGATCACCTCGGCCACGTCGGCCGGCGCCAGCAGCGGCCCGCGCCACGCGCCGTACCCGGTGTGGTTGGAGAAGTGGACCGTCACCACCGGCCACACCTCGTGCCCGAGGCGCTGCAGGGGAAAGGCGGCCGCGGAGTTGCCGACGTGACCGTAGGCGACCGAGGACTGGATGGACAGGATCTTCACCAGCTCATCATGGCGCTTCCCGCCGGCACCGCGCGTACGGCCCACCGGTTCTGTCGGGTGACCCAGTCACCGGACGGACTGCCGCACCGAGGACCTGTTCGCCGGCGCGCAGCCCTGCCGGGCGCGGGCTATCGGACCTTACGCGTCGATCGCACCACGATGTCGTCGTACTCGGGGTGCTTGCCCAGCCACTTGTCGAGGAACGGGCAGATCGGCACCACCGTCCGGCCCCTGGCCCGCGCGTCGTCCATCACCGCGCGAGCGAGGGTCGAGCCGAGGCCCCGGCCTTCGAACTGCGGATCGACCTCGGTGTGCGTGTAGGCGATGATGTTGCCGGTCAACTGGTAGGTGACCAGCCCGGCCAGCGCACCCGACTCGTCCCGCGCCTCGAACCGCTCCCGCTCCGGCGCGTCATTCACGGTGAACTCCACCCCACCATCGAAGCACGGCTGCCCGCGGAACCGGGTGTGAGGCCGGCAACGCTTCCGGGCACCTCGGCCCGGACGAACCGGGTCGTCGGCGCCGGCTCACCGGGCGTCAGTGCGCTGCCACGACCACGGCTTCGGGCGCCAGGCCGGCGAGCCGGGCCGGCCGCACGACGAGGAGCAGCACCGCCATCGCCGCCACCATGCCACCGGCGACGACGAGGGCCATCGCCACCGCGCCGGTGCCCAGCACGCCCACCAGGGGCGCGGCCAGCGCGCCGACGCCGAACTGCACGGCGCCGAGCAGGGCGGACGCCGTACCGGCGGCTTCCCCGTGCCGGGACAGGGCCAGGGCCGGCGCGTTCGGCATCGCCAGGCCGGCCGCCGCGAGCACCACCCACAACGACACCAGCAGGCTCGGCAGCCCGCCGAGGCCGGTGGCGGCGAAGGCGAGCAGCGCCAGTCCGGCGACGGTCCCCACGCCGAGGGCGACGACGAGGATCCGCTGGGGCGAGTGGCGGCGCAGCAGCCGTACGTTGTACTGGGTCGCCGCGATCAGTCCGACCGCGCCCGCGCCGAAGGCCAACCCGAACTGCTGCTCGTCCAGCCCGTACTGCTGTTGCAGGACGAACGAGGAGCCGGCGACGTAGGCGAACAACGCCGCCATGGCCAGCCCGGCGACCAGCACCAGGCCCACGAACGTCCGGTCCCGCAGCAGCGCGCCGTACACGACCATCGTCGCGACCACCCCGCCGCGCCGGCGCCGCTCGGCCGGCAGCGTCTCGCGGAGGCCGAGCGCGGCGACCACGACCAGCAGCACACCGAAGGCGGCCAGGGCCACGAACACGCCACGCCAGTCGGTCCAGCGCAGCAACCCGCCACCGAGGGTCGGCGCGAGGATCGGCGCCGCCCCCATGACCAGCAGCAGCCGGGAGAGCAGCTTGGCGAAGGCCGCGCCGTCGAACAGGTCGCGGACCACGGCCATCGCGACGACCGTGGCCGCCGCCACGCCGAGGCCCTGCATCACCCGCAGGCCGCCGAGAACCATGACGTTCGGTGCGACGACGCAGAGCAGCGACGCCACGACGTGCAGCGCGATGCCGGCGATCAGCGGCGCGCGCCGGCCGACGGCGTCGGACAGCGGGCCGATCAGCAACTGGCCGAGGGCGAGGCCGGCCAGCGTGCCGGTGAGGGTCAGTTGGACCGCCGCCGGCGTCGTCCGGAAATCGGCGACGATCGCCGGCAGCGCGGGCAGGTACATGTCGATGGTCAGCGGACCCACCGCGATCAGCGACCCGAGCACCAGGACGAGCCGCAGGCGTTGTCGGGGGGTCATCAGGTCGCCGGGGGTCAGCGGGACCGCCCGCCCCTCCGGGGCGTCGACGGTCATCGGGTCGTCTCCGATCGGCCGTCACGGAACCGGGCCGGGTGCGGGGCAGTAGTCACACCTGGATCCAAATCCGGATCCGGTGATCTGATTCCCCATCGCCGGACAGGTAACGCAGGTCACAGCCGGGCCGCGGCGGACCAGCCGCCGAGCCGGCAGGGATTCCGGTGGGTCAGGCGGGCTTGACCTGCCTCGCCGCCTGGCGCCGCAGTTCGTGACGGGCCAGGGCGTTCTTGTGCACCTCGTCGGGTCCGTCGGCGAAGCGCAGGGTGCGGATGCGGGCGTAGGCGCCGGCCAGCGGGAAGTCCTGGGAGAGGCCGGCGGCGCCGTGCACCTGGATCGCCTTGTCGAGGATCCACAGGACGGTCTCGGGGGTGGCGATCTTGATGGCCTGGATCTCGGTGTGCGCGCCCCTGTTGCCGACGGTGTCCATCAGCCAGGCGGTCTTGAGGACCAGCAGTCGCAGCTGCTCGATCCGCACCCGGGACTCGGCGATCCAGTCGCGGATCACCCCCTGCTCGGCCAGCGGCCTGCCGAACGCGGTCCGCTGCTCGGCGCGGGCGCACATCAGCTCGACGGCCTGCTCGGCGACGCCGATGGAGCGCATGCAGTGGTGGATGCGGCCGGGGCCGAGCCGGGCCTGGGCGATCGCGAAGCCGTCGCCTTCGCCGCCGATCAGGTTCTCCACCGGCACGCGTACGTCGTGGAACTCCAGCTCGGCGTGGCCGCCGTGGTCGTGGTCGTCGTACCCGAACACCTCCATGCCCCGCTTGATCACCAGACCCGGGGTGTCCCGTGGGACCAGCACCATCGACTGCTGGCGGTGCCGCTCGGCGTCCGGGTCGGTCTTGCCCATGACGATGAGGATCCGGGCGTTCGGGTTCATCGCGCCGGTGATCCACCACTTGCGGCCGTTGATCACGTACTGGTCGCCGGCCCGCTCGATCCGGGTCGAGATGTTCGTGGCATCCGAGGACGCCACGTCCGGCTCGGTCATCGCGAACGACGACCGGATCCGACCGTCCAGCAGCGGCTCCAGCCACTGCTTGCGCTGCTGCTCGGTGCCGAACATCGCCAGCACCTCCATGTTGCCGGTGTCCGGGGCGGCGCAGTTCAGGGCGGCGGGCGCCAGGTGGCTGCGTCCGGTGATCTCCGCCAGCGGGGCGTACTGCAGGTTGGTCAGGCCGGCTCCGTGCGTACCCGGCAGGAAGAGGTTCCACAGCCCACGCTTCCGGGCTGCGGCACGCAGCTCCGCCAGCATCGGCACCGCGTCCCAGGCCCAGCGGTTGCCGAGCTGCCCGAGCTGCTCGTGGAAGGCGTGCTCGGCCGGGTAGACATGGCTGTCCATGAAGTCCAGCAGGTTGTCCCGCAGCCCCTCGGTCCTCGGGTCCAGGGCGAAGTCCATCAGTGCTCCTTGAGGTAGGTCAGGCCCGCGTCGAGCAGCAGCTCGGTGACCTCGCCGAGGCGCTCGAAGCCGGAGCCGACGGTCTGGCCGCGCAGGTGCCGGTAGTGGATGCCCTCGAGGATCGCGGCCAGCTTGAAGGCTGCCAGCCCGAGGTGGAAGCCGAGTGGCGGCAGGGGGCGGGGGCTGCTCGCCGCGTAGCGGTCGAGGATCTCGTCCTCGGTCAGGAAGCCGGGCGCGGACGAGGCGTCGGCGACCGCCACCCCGACGAGCCGCCCGAGGCGCTGGTAGAGCACCAGCAGCGCCAGATCGGTGAGCGGGTCGCCGAGGGTGGCCATCTCCCAGTCGATGACGGCCGCGAGGTGGTCGCGGTCGTCGGTGAGGACGTTGTCGAGGCGGTAGTCGCCGTGCACGATGCCCGGCGTCGACTCGCTCGGCACGCCGGACGCCAGGCGGGCGTACAGCTCGTCGGCGGCCGGCAGGTCCCGGCAGTACGACGCGTCGAGCTGCTTCTTCCAGCGACCCACCTGCCGAGCGAGGAAGCCGTCCGGCCGGCCGAAGTCGACCAGCCCCACGGCCACCGGGTCGACCGCGTGCAGGGCGGCCAGGGTGTCGACCAGCCGGGCCGAGATGACCCGGGTACGTTCCGCGCCGAGCCGCTCGAGCTCGGCCGCGTACCGGTACGCCGTACCGTCGACCCGCTCCATCACGTAGAACGGGGCGCCCAGCACGTCGGCGTCGGGACAGAGCGCGTACGTCCTCGGCACCGGCACGTCGGTCGGCCAGAGCGCCGACATGACCCGGTGTTCCCGGGTCATGTCGTGCGCGGTGGCCAGCACGTGCCCCAGTGGCGGCCGCCGGACGATCCAGGTCCGCCGCCCGTCACCGACCTCGTAGGTGAGGTTGGACTTGCCGCCGGCGATCAGCCGGCCGCTCAGCTCCCCGGCCGCCTCGGGAACCGAGGCGGCGAACCAGTCGGCGAGCCGGGCCAGGTCGAGGCCCGGCGGGTCGGGGCGGTCGGCGGCGGTCACGGCACCAGGATGCTGACGGTCTCGACCACGCACGCCGGCTTCCCGGCGCCGGCCAGCTCGACGGTCACCTTCGCCGTGAGCTGGTAGCCACCGCCGCCGGGCACCAACGACAGCAGCTCCACCCCGGCCCGCACCTGGGAGTCGACCGGGACCGGGGCGGGGAAGCGGAGCTTGTTGGCGCCGTAGTTCACGCCCATGCTGAGCCCCTCGACCTTGTACACCTGCCAGACCAGCATCGGCACCAGCGACAAGGTCAGGTATCCGTGCGCGATGGTGCTGCCGAACGGGCCGTGCGCCGCCTTCGCGGGGTCGACGTGGATCCACTGGCGGTCGCCGGTCGCCTCGGCGAAGGCGTCGATCTGCTGCTGGGTGACGGTGTGCCAGTCGGAGTAGCCGAGGTGGGTGCCGACCGCCTGCTCCAGCTCCCCGATGCCGTGGAAGACCTTCATCATCTCTCCTTTCCCGGTCAGGCCTTCGGCCCGCCGGCGACGTACAGCACCTGGCCGGAGACGAAACCGGCTCCCTCGCTGGCGAAGAACGACACGGCGTGCGCGATGTCCGCCGGCGTGCCGGTACGGGCGACGGGGATCTGCGCCGCGGCGGCCTTCTTGAAGTCATCGAAGGCCATCCCGACCCGCGCCGCGGTGGCGGCGGTCATCTCGGTCTCGATGAAGCCGGGGGCGATCGCGTTCGCCGTGACGCCGAACTTGCCGAGTTCCAGGGCCAGCGTCTTGGTGAAGCCCTGCAGGCCGGCCTTGGCCGCCGCGTAGTTGGCCTGACCCCGGTTGCCCAGAGCCGAGGTGCTGGACAGGTTGACGATCCGCCCCCAGCCGGCCTTGGTCATGTAGCCCTGCACGGCGCGGCTCATCAGGAACGAGCCACGCAGGTGCACGTTCAGGACCGCGTCCCAGTCGTCGGCGGTCATCTTGAACAGCAGGTTGTCCCGGGTGATGCCGGCGTTGTTGACCAGCACGGTCGGCTCGCCCAGTTCCTCGGCGATCCGGTCCACGGCGGCCTGCACCGCCCGCTCGTCGGCGACGTTGGCGCCGACGGCCAGGGCTCGGCCGCCGCCGGCCTGGATCTCCTCGACGACCGGCTTGCCCGCCGCTTCGTCCAGGTCGACGACGGCGACGGCGAAGCCGTCCCGGGCAAGGCGCTTGGCGACGGCGGCGCCGATGCCACGGGCCGCTCCGGTGACGACTGCGGTGCGGGTGACGGTCATGGGGTCAACTCCTCGGTACGGGCGGGATGTGGCAGGTCGGTTCCGGGCCGCGGCCGTGCGAGGCCGGCGCGGCAGGCGGGAAGCAGCTCGGCGATCGCGGCCCGCGTGGTGTCGGCGTCGGTGTGCAGCAGCGCCCGCAGGCCGACCGCGCGGGCGCCGAGCACGTTCGGTTCGGCGTCGTCGACGAAGAGCACCCGGTCGGCCGGCAGCCCGAGCCGCTCCAGGGTGAGCGCGTAGATCGGGGCGAGCGGCTTGCGCAGGCCGACCTCGCCGGAGATGACGACGGGATCGAAGAGCCCGTCGATCAGCTCGCGCGGGTACGTGTTGCCCCAACTGTTGGAGAGCAGGCCGACGCGCACGCCGGCGTCGCGCAACTGCCGGGCCAGGTCGACCATCGCCGGGTCGGGGCGCATCCCGGCGAAGAGCCGGGCCAGCACGCCGACCGGATCGACCGCACGCCCGTCGAGCGTGGTGAGCTCGGCGGCGAGCAGCGCGTCGAACTCGTCGACGTCCAGCGCCCCGGTCTCCAGCCGGTGGACGGGGGTGCCGTCCGGGGCGTCGCGGGACAGCCAGGCCTTGAGCGTGCGCGAGAACGACGCCGGGTCGATGCCGTCGGCGTGCAGCCAGCCGGCGATCGAGTCCCGGACCGGTCCGGTGAGCACGCCGCCGTAGTCGAAGACCACGGCGTCCACCTGGTTCGCGCTGCTCACGAGACGTACACCACCCGGCCGACGGTGACGCCGTCGGCGAGCTCCTGCACCCCGTCGGCCACCTCGTCGAGCGCGAGGCGTTGACTGACCAGGGGCCGTACCGCGCCCTGGGCGGCCAACGCGCTGAGGGCCCGATGGCAGTCGGCCACGGCCGCCGGGTCGTAACGGTGGTACAGGCCCCAGTGCAGGCCGACGATCGAGTAGTTCTTCACCAGGGCGTGGTTGAGCGCGGCGGACTGGATCTGACCGCCGGCGAAGCCGACCACGAGGATCCGCCCCTCGAAGGCGACGCACTTGGTCGAACGCTGATAGGTCTCGCCGCCGACCGGGTCGTAGACGACGTCGGCGCCCCGACCACCGGTCTCGGCCTTGACCACCGCGACGAAGTCCTCTTCCCGACGGTCCACGACCACGTCCGCGCCGAGCGCGCGGGCCACCGCCGCCTTCTCCGGACCGCCCACGACACCGATCACCCGGGCGCCGGCTGCCTTGCCCAACTGGACGGCGGCACTGCCGACACCGCCGGCCGCGGCGTGCACCAGCAGCGTCTCGCCCGCGCGCAGCCCGGCCCGCCGGTGCAGGCCGAACCAGCCGGTCTGGTACCCGATGTAGAGCGCGGCCGCCTCGGCGTCGTCGAGCTCCGCGGGCGCGGGGAACGTGGCCGCCGCAGCCAGCAGCGCGAACTCCGCGAACCCGCCGTACGGCAGGGTCGCGCCGCCGAGCACGCGGTCGCCGAGAGCGAACCCGCCGACACCTTCGCCGAGCGCGACGACCTCGCCACACAGCTCGACCCCCGGGGTGAACGGAAGCTCCGGCTTGACCTGGTACTCGCCACGGCACATCAGGACGTCCGGGAAGTTGGCCGGAGCGGCCAGGACCCGGACCACGAGCTGGCCGGGACCCGGCTCCGGGTCGGCGACGTCGACGAGCCGCAGCACGTCGCGGGGCTCACCGAGGTCGGCGACCCGCCATGCCTTCATCGGGCTTCCTCCTGGTCCTCGAGTCGTCGCTGGAGCTTGTTCATCCCGTGGAGCCAGCGGTCGGTGTCGGTGGCGCGGTGCGCGTAGTAGGTGGCGACCCGGGGATGCGGCAGGACGAGGAACCGGTCGTCGTGGAGGGCCTGCCAGGTCGCCTCGGCGACGTCCTCGGGGGTGAGCGCCGCATCGTGGCTGAGCAGCTCCTGCAACGGCCGGGCGTTGTCGAGCATCCGGGTCCGCACCCCCTGCGGGCAGATCGCCTGCACCACGACGCCACGGTGCCGGTAGGTCAACGACAGCCATTCGGCGAACGCCACGCAGGCGTGCTTGCTGACCGAATACGTCGGACTCCCGATCATCGTGAGCAGCCCGGCCGCCGACGCGGTCACCACGAACCGACCCGAGCCGCGCTCGACCCAGCCGGGGACCAGCAGTCGCGCGGCCCGTACGTGGGCCAGGACGTTCACCTCGTGGCTGGCCGCCCAGTCCTCCTCGCTGGCCAGCAGCCCGGTGCCCCGGTCGATTCCGGCGTTCCCGACCCAGACGTCGATGCTGCCCAGGTGGCCTCGGGCCGCCTCGACCAGCGCGGCAACCCCCTGCTCGGTGGCGGCGTCACCGGGAGCCGGGTACCCACCGATCTCCCCTGCCACCCGGACGGCCGCCTCGGCGTCGAGGTCGTTGACGACGACCCGGGCGCCCTCGGCGGCGAGTCGGGTGGCCAGCGCGCGGCCGATGCCCTGGCCGGCGCCGGTGACGACGACGCCTGAGTCCCGTACCGGCATCAGACACCCCCCGTCAGGGTGACGCCGCCGTCGACCACCAGCAGCTGGCCGGTCATCCAGGCGGCGTCCGCGGAGAGCAGGAACGCGACGACGCTCCCGATGTCGTCGGGGACGCCGAGTCGCTTGAGCGGGTACGCCGCGGCCACCTGCTCCTCCCGACCCTCATACAGGGCGGTGGCGAACTTCGTCTTCACCACGGCCGGGGCGACCGCGTTCACCCGGATGTCGGGGCCGAGCTCGACGGCGAGTTCCTGGGTGAGGTGGATGAGCATCGCCTTGCTGGCCCCGTAGAAGCCGATGCCGGGCGCGGGCCGGAGGCCGGCGACCGAGGAGACGTTGACCACGGCGCCGCCGTGCTCCTTCATCCAGCGCCGATGGGCCTGCTGCACCCAGGACAGGGCGGCCAGGCAGTTCACCTCGACGATCTTGCGGGCCGCGGCCAGGTCCAGCTCGACCATCGGGCCGTACGTCGGGTTGATGCCGGTGTTGTTGACCAGCAGATCGACGCTGCCGAAGGTGTCGATCGCGCGTGTGACGACCTCGGCCTGGTGGTCGGCGTCGTCGGCGTGGCCGGCGATGCCGATCGCGTGCTCCGGGCCCAGCTGGGCGACGGCCTGGTCGAGCGCCTCCTGCCTGCGGGCGGTGATGACGACCTTGGCGCCTTCGGCCACCAGTCGCTCGGCGATGGCCAGGCCGATGCCTCGGCTGGCACCGGTCACGATCGCCGTTCGTCCGGTGAATCTCGTGGACGTCGCTGCAGCTTGGGACACGGGCCTCCCCTTCAGGGTTACTAAGCGCTTGCTTACGTTAGGCTCGATGAAGTGTGCGACGCCGCAGCGGCCGCCGTCAACAGGTCCGGCCCGGCGGTCGACATCCGGCCGGCCCACCGGGGCGTTGTGGTATCAATGCCGGCCAGGCAGAAGGAAGGATGGACGCGGGTTGACCTACACCGCCGATCACTCTCGCGCCGACGCGACCCGCGCCCGGCTGCTCGAGGCGGCCGTCGACGCGTTCGCCGAGCGAGGCTTCCACGGCACGACGACACGCGACATCGCCGCTGCGGCCGGGCTGAGCCCGGCCGCGCTCTACGTGCACCACAAATCCAAGGAGGAGCTGCTCTACCTGATCGCGCGATCAGGACACGACCATGTGCTGCGCCTCGTGCAGGAGGCGATCGCGTCGTCCGACGACCCGGCCACGGCGCTGCGGCGGGCGGTCCACGACTTCGTCGTCTCGCACGCCCGCGACCACACCCGCACCCGCGTGGTGAACTACGAGCTGGCCGCACTGAGCCCCGAGCATCTCGCCGAGATCCGTGCCGTACGCCACCGGATCGAGCAGGCGTTCCGCCAGCTCGTGGAGGCGGGCGTCGCCGCCGGCGCCTTCGACACCCCGGATCCGCGGATCGCGGGGGCGGCCCTGCTGTCCCTCGGCGTCGACCTCGGTCGGTGGTACCGGGACGACGGCGGCTGGAGCCCCGACTACATCGCCACCCAGTACGCCGAAATGGCGCTCCGTATCGTCGGCGCCCGCTGAACGGCACCGAGGTTCGGAGTAGGCGTTGCCGTCGGCGTCCGTGCGGGCCGGTCCTGATTACCGAGGCCCGCCTCCGACCTCCTTTGGGTGACGGCGGTCGCGCCACGCTGGCGATCGGGTGAGCGCCAGGAGGCGTGTCGGGTTGGAGAGCGCGTATGCCTGATGGGCGATATACCCCAGAGGCATAAATATGACTCAGGGGTATATCGCTCATAGCCAGGTCTGTGTCCGCGCCGACCACGGTGGGTAGCGCGCAGCCGACCGTCGGCTCAGCTGCCCACCTTGCCCAGGGCCTCGGCGAGCTGCTTGAGGTCGAGGCCCGCCAGGTGGTCGAGGAAGTGCCGGCGTACGGCGGCCAGGTTGGTGGGCCAGGCCTGCGTCAGGCGGGCGAAGCCGGCGTCGGTGAGGACGGCGTTCCAGCCGCGGGCGTCCTGCGCGCACCTGACCCGCTGGACGTACCCCTGCCGTTCCAGCCGCTGCACGACGCGACTCATGCCGCTGAGCGACATCTCGCAGGCGGCGGCGAGTTCACTCATCCGCAGTCGCCGGTCGGGCGCCTCCGAGAGATGCATCAGGGCCTCGTACTCGATGCTGGGCAGTCCCTGCTCACGAACGAGGTCGGCGTCGATGGCGCGGGGTAGGGCGTGAATGATCCGCGGCAGCGCCCGGACGACGGCCTCTTCGTCCGGGTTGAGAGGTTTCGGGCCGTGCGGCGTGCCTGGCGGCTGTGATGTGACGGTGGACATGCCCCAACCATACTTGCTTGACGAAGCAATTACTCGCGCTATGGTTGCTTCGCGAAACAAGGACATCCCGAGGGTGTCACCCCGACCCTCGACCAGGTCGTGGCCTGGAGCGAGGGCCCTGGAGCCGGTGCGCACCAAGTGATCGACCGCAGGTACCGGTAGCCGTCGCTACCGGAACTGAACTTCGCATGGGGAAGGGACAGGACAATGCGTGGACTCACAGGCAAGGTCGCCCTCGTCGCCGGTGCGGCGCCGGGCAACATCGGCGGCGCGACCGCGATCCGGCTCGCCGAGGAGGGCATGCTGGTCGTCGCGGCGGATCTGAAGCAGGCCGCCGCCCAGACGGTGGTCGACGAGATCACCGCGGCCGGCGGAACGGCCGTGGCCCGCGGCTTCGACATCGCCGACGAGCAGTCCTACCGAGGCCTCATCGACTTCACCGTCGAGCGGTTCGGCGGTCTGCACGGCCTGTTCAACGTGGCCGCGGATCTCTCGCCGAACAACATCGGGCGCGACAGCGACGTCACCTCGGTGCCGCTCGATGTCTGGCAGCACACCATCGACGTCACCCTCACCGGTTACATGTACGGTCTCCGGCACGCCCTGCCGATCATGATCAGGCAAGGCCAGGGTGCCATCGTCAACACCATGTCGAGCGCGGTGTGGCTGGGAGAGACCGAGCGCGTCGCCTACCAGGCGGCCAAGAGCGGGCTGATCGGCCTCACCCGGCACACCGCCACCCTCGGCGGCAAGCACGGCGTTCGTACCAACCTCGTGTCGCCCGGCGTGATCCTCACCGGCGCCGCGCTCGAAACCACGACCGTCGAGTTCCGTGAGCAGATGCTCGCGATGGTCCGTTCGCCGAGGTTGGGGAAGCCGGAGGACCTCGCCGCGATGGTGGCGTTCCTCTTCTCCGACGACGGCGCCTACGTCAACGGCCAGTCGCTGCTGGTCGACGGCGGCGCCAACTTCACCTGATCCCACCAGATGCCGGCGCGCGCCCGATCCGAGTGCGCGCCGTGGTCGCACCGGCGCCGCCGCTGGCGTCCATGGTCGTGCCGGACGAGCGGCGCACCATCAAGGCGGCGGCCGCCGTCGCCGACGCGCTCGTCGCCCGCGGCCTGCCCCGCCCGGTCGTCAACCCGGCCGTGCCGGGCCGCTCGACGTGGCCGACCCCCGGCTGTGGGCCGTCTACCAGGCCGGGCTGGCCGAGCTGTTCGAGAACATGCCGTTCGTCGACGGCCTGATGGTCCGCATCGGCGAGGGCGGCGAGGTGTACGCCGAGGACGGCTGGGACTACTCGTCGAAGCTCGCCGTCACCACCGACGCGTCCGTGCGGACGATGCTGCGGGCACTGCTGGACACCGCCGGGAAGGCCGGCAAGGAGGTCATCTTCCGCACCTGGACCGTCGGCGCCGTCCGTGACCTGCACACCAACCCCGAGTCGTACGCGCAGGTGCTGGGCGGGTTCGACGACCCGCACCTCATCGTCTCCACAAGTACACCCTCGGCGACTTCTACAGTCACCTGCCGCTGAACACCACCCTGCTGGCCGGTGAGCACCGCCGCATCGTGGAGTTCCAGGCCCGGCGCGAGTTCGAGGCGTTCGGCTCGCTCCCCAACGACCTCGGCCCGCTGCACCGCCAGGCGCTGCGCGAGTTCCTCGCCGTCAACCCGAAGGTCGAGGGCGTCTGGAACTGGACCCAGGACGGCGGCCCGCTGCGCGCCGGTCCGATGTCGCTCTACCTGCGCATCGGATTCTGGCAGCTGTACGACCTGAACACGTACGCCGTCGCTCGGCTGGCCTGGGATCCGGACGCCGATCCGGCCCAGGTCACGGCGGACTGGGCGTACCGCACGTTCTCCGCCGACCCGGCCACCGTCGGCGCGATCGGGCAGGCCATGGCGCTGTCCCGGCAGGCGGTCACCCGGCCATGGCCTGGGCGGCCCGGGTGCTGCTCGGGCTGATCCTGGTGGTGGTGCTGCTCGGCGTGCGCGGGCCGGGCGGGCACTGGTTCGCCTTCTGGACCGCGCCCACCCTGCGCACGGTCTACGTCACCGTCGCGTTCGCGGCGTTCTGCTGGCTCTTTGCGGCCACGGCCGTCGTGCTGCGCGACCGGTAGGGTCTGCGGCGCCGCAGTGCCGTCGGGCTGACCCTGACCGCCGCGGGTGTTCCACTCGGGCTGCTGTCCGGGCTGGTCGCGGCGGTCGGCCTGGAGCGGGCGCTGACGGTGTGGAACGACCAGATGGCGCTGCTGCCCTGGGGCCTGTCCCGCATCCTCGGCATCACCGTCTACCTGGGCATTCCCGCCGGCCTCCCGGCGTACGCCGCGGTGGCCGGCGCCGGCCTGACCGCCGCCGGTCTACTGCTGTCGATCGGTCGCGGCCGGCAGCCAGCCTGACCGGCTCGCGTCGGGGACTTTTGTAAGGGCTCTTGACAGCTTCGTCATCCGCCGCGAACGCTGGCGCAATCTCCAACCGGGTGCGCGACCGTCGCATTCGGTCGTCCCCTCTGGAGGTTTCCGCATGAGGCGTAGTAGACGCAGGCTCCTGGTGCCGTTCGTGGTGGTGGTGAGCCTCGCGGTCCCCGCCGTACCGCCGCCCGCGCTGGCGGCCGAAGCGCCCGCCACCGACTTCTCCACCTCGCTGGAGGCCGGCGATCCCCAGCCGACCTGGATCAACACCACCGAGACCGACGCCGGCGGCGCCGAGAAGACCTCAGGGGTGACCGGCAGCCCGGTCAAGGGAATTCCCGGCAACCTGGCCGGCCGGATCACCGAGGTCACCGCCAACGCGGAGAACCCGCCCAGCGAGACCGTGGACCGGGTCATCGACGGCAACGTCAGCACCAAGTGGCTGGCGTTCACGCCGACCGGCTGGGTACGGGTCCGACTCGACGCCCCGGTCGCCGTCGTGCACTATGCGCTGACCTCCGCCAACGACGCGCCGGAACGCGACCCGAGGGACTGGACCCTGCAGGGCTCCGCCGACGGGGAGAACTGGACCACCCTGGACACCCGGACCGGGCAGCAGTTCACCGAACGCTTCCAGACCAGGGAGTACCGGTTCGACAACGCCACCGCGTACCCCTACTACCGGCTCAACGTCACCGCGATCGTCGGGGGCGGCATCACCCAGCTCGCCGAGCTTCAGCTCTCCAACGGCGACACCACTCCCCCGCCGCCGAGCAACATGCGCACGATGAGCAGCGGTGGCCCGGTCAACGGCCCGACCATGAAGCCGAACGTCGGCTGGACCGGGGTCCGCGCGCTGCAGTACTCCGGCGGGCAGACCGTCAGCGGGCGGGGGTACGCGTACAACAAGGTCTTCGACGTCGACCTCACGGTGACCGACCGGACCGAGTTGTCGTACGTCATCTTCCCGGAGCTGACCGGGCAGGACCTGGACTACCCGAGCACCTACGCGGCGGTGGACCTGGCCTTCGACGACGGCACCTACCTCAGCGAGCTGGGCGCGGTGGACCAGCACGGCTTCGGCCTGAGCCCGCAGGCGCAGGGTGAGTCCAAGTCGCTCTACGCCGACCAGTGGAACGTCAAGCGGTCCCGGATCGGCGCGGTCGCCGCCGGCAAGCGCGTCGACCGCGTCCTGCTGGCCTACGACAGCACCACCGGGACCGGCCTGTTCAACGGCTGGGTCGACGACATCCGGATCACCGGCAACCCGGCCGAGGTGGCCAAGCCGCGCCCCTCCGACCACGTGCTCACCACCCGCGGCACCAACTCCAGCGGCAGCTTCTCCCGGGGCAACAACATCCCGGCGACCGCGGTGCCGCACGGCTTCAACTTCTGGACCCCGATGACCAACGCGGGCTCCATCAGCTGGCTGTACGACTACCAGAGCCGCAACACCGCCACCAACCGCCCGGCCCTGCAGGCGTTCACCGTCAGCCACGAGCCCAGCCCGTGGATGGGTGACCGGCAGACGTTCCAGGTGATGCCGTCACCGGCCACCGGGGTGCCCGCCGCCGGCCGGTCCGCCCGGGCGCTGCCGTTCGGGCACGAGAACGAGGTGGCGAAGGCGCACTACTACGGCGTCACCTTCGACAACGGCCTCCGCACGGAGCTGGCACCGACCGACCACGCCGCGCTGTTCCGGTTCACCTTCACCGGCGACCAGGGCAACCTGATCTTCGACAACGTCAACAACAACGGCGGCCTCACCCTCGGCGCCGACGGCGTGGTCAGCGGCTACTCGGACGTGCGCAGCGGGCTGTCCAACGGCGCCGGCCGGATGTTCGTCTACGGCGTCGTCGACGCCCCGGTCAGCGCCAGCGGCCGGCTCGCCGGCGGCGGTGGGGCCAACGTCACCGGCTACCTGGCCTTCGACACCCGGCAGGCCAGGACGGTCGAGTTGCGGATCGCCACCTCGCTCATCTCCGTGGAGCAGGCCCGGCGCAACCTCGAGAACGAGATCGGCCGCGACGACACCCTCGAGACGGTCCGGGAGCGCGCGCAGCGGCTCTGGGACGACAAGCTGCGGGTGATCGAGGTCGAGGGGGCCACCGAGGACCAGCTCACCACCCTGTACTCCAACCTCTACCGGCTCTCGCTCTACCCCAACTCCGGGCACGAGAACGTGGGCACACCGGAGGCGCCGGTCTGGAAGCACGCGGTGCAGTCGACCACGTCGAGCACGATCCCGGCCGGCACCACCCCCACCCGGACCGGCGCCCCGGTCGTGGACGGCAAGGTGTACGTCAACAACGGCTTCTGGGACACGTACCGCACCACCTGGTCGGCGTACACACTGCTCGACCCGGACACCGCCGGTGAACTGGTCGACGGGTTCGTGCAGCAGTACAAGGACGGCGGCTGGGTGTCGCGCTGGTCGTCGCCCGGGTACGCGAACCTGATGACCGGCACCAGCTCGGACGTGTCGTTCGCCGACGCGTACGTCAAGGGGGTGCGCGACTTCGACGTCAAGGCCGCGTACGAGGCGGCGGTGAAGAACGCCACGGTCAGCCCGCCGGGCAGCAACCCGAACAACACCAGCGTCGGTCGCAAGGGACTCCAGACGTCGATCTTCCAGGGATACACCGCGTCGGACGTGTCCGAAGGGGTCTCCTGGGCGCTGGAGGGTTACATCAACGACTTCGGCATCGCGAACATGGGCGCGGCCCTCGCCGACGACCCCGCCACCCCGGCGGCGGACCGGGCCCGCTACCGCGAGGAGTCGGAGTACTTCCGCGACCGGGCGCAGAACTACGTGCACATGTTCGACCCGCAGGTGGACTTCTTCCAGGGTCGGGACGCCGCCGGGAAGTGGAAGTCCACCCCGGCGGAGTACGACCCGCGGGTCTGGGGCCACGAGCACGACTACACCGAGACCAACGGTTGGAACTTCGCGTTCCACGTCCCGCAGGACGGCCAGGGCCTGGCCAACCTGTACGGCGGTCGGCAGCAGTTGGCCGACAAGCTGGACGAGTTCTTCCGCACCCCGGAGACGGCGAAGTTCCCGGGCTCCTACGGCGGCACCATCCACGAGATGATCGAGGCGCGGGACGTCCGGATGGGCATGTGGGGCTTCAGCAACCAGGTGGCCCACCACATCCCGTGGATGTACACGTACGCCGGGCAGCCGGCGAAGACGCAGGCCAAGGTCCGGGAGGCGCTGTCGCGGATGTACCTGGGCAGCGAGATCGGCCAGGGCTACGCCGGCGACGAGGACAACGGCGAGACCTCCGCCTGGTACCTCTTCAGCGCGCTCGGCTTCTACCCGCTCCAGGTGGGCAGCGCGGACTACGTGATCGGTTCACCGCTGTTCCGCAAGGCCACGGTGCACCTGCCCAACGGCCGGCAGATCGTCGTCAACGCACCCGGGAACAACGCCCGCAACGTCTACGTGCAGGGGTTGAGGGTCGACGGGCAGGCCCACCGGACGTCCTCGATCTCGCACGGCGAGCTGGCCGACGGCGCGGTGCTGGACTTCGAGATGGGCGAGTACCCGTCGTCCTGGGCCACCGCGGCCGAGGACCTGCCGACCTCGCTCAGCAAGCCCGGCCCGGTCGCCCGGCCGCTGGCGGACATCACCGTCACCGGCGGGCCCGCCGCGCTGCGGGACGACAGCTCGGGTACCTCCGTCGCGGTCGACGACCCGGTGCAGTGGAAGGTCTCCGGCACCCCGGAGAAGGTCACCCACTACACGCTCACCTCGGGCAAGGTCGCCGGAGACCCGCACGGCTGGCAGCTCAAGGGGTCGTACGACGGCCGTAACTGGACGGTGCTCGACGACCGGTCCGGGGAGTCGTTCCCCTGGCGGTCGCAGACCCGGTCGTTCCAGGTCGACCAGCCCGGCCGGTACGCCCACTACCGGCTGGAGGTGACCGCCGCCGACCCGGCCGCCACGCTGGCGGAGGTGGAGTTGCTGGCGAAGCCGTCGCCGGCCTGCACCTCGACGATCACCGGACGGCGGGACGCCGCGCTGACCGTCACGTCCGGTGTGACGTGCCTGACCGGCGCGACGATCAACGGGACGGTGACGGTGCAGCCCGGGGCCGCGCTGTACGTGCGGGGTGGGGTGCTCTCCGGCGGGGTGTCGGCCAGCGGCGCCGACGCGGTGGTGCTGCGCGGCGTGACCGTGCGGGGTGGTGTCACCGTGGCCGGTACCACCGGCGAGGTCGCCATCGAGGCAAGTCAGGTCGCCGGCGCGGTCGACCTCGTCGGCAATGCGGATCCGGTGCTCGCCGCCAGCACGGTCACCGGCGCGCTCTCCTGCGCCGACAACGAACCGGCGCCCCGCGACAACGGGCTGCCCAGCACGGTCACCGGTGGCTCCTCGGGACAGTGCGCCCCGCGCTGACCGGCGAAATCGGGGCGCCGGGCGAACCGCCGGGCGCCCCGACCCCCACCCGCCGGCCGGTGACAGGTCACCGGCCGCCCTCGGCCAGCTCGGCGAGCATCCCCTCGCAGCTGCGGACGACGACCTGCGCGCCCCGCCGCTGGGAGAGCCGGAGCAGCGGATCCTCCGCGCGGTCGCGCCACTGCCACTGCGCCTCGGCGGCGACCTCCCAGAGCCGCTGTACGGGCGCGTCGTGCTCCAGGCCGAGTCGGGCGGCCAGGCCGACCCCGTCCCCGCCGACCAGGCGCTGCGCCTCCGCCGCCAGCTCGGCGTCGAACCCGAGCCGGGTGGTCCGCAGCGCCGCGAGCAGGCGCAGCTCCCGGAACTCGTGCGCACCGGCGAGGATCTGCTCCACCGCGCTGAGCAGCTCCCCGGTGCCCGGGCCGGGCTCGGCCTGCAGCAGCGCCTCCACCGCGGCGAGCGCGGAGCGCGCCTTGAGCGTGTCCCGTCGGTCGACGAAGAACCGGCTGATCGACTCGCGCAGCTCGGTCAGGCCGCTGCGCCGGATCAGTTCGGCGGCCAGCTTGCCCCGGCTGTCGCAGCCGGTACGGACCAGGGTGGCCGCCAGCCGGACCCCGATCAGGCCGAGCCGGTTCAGCAGCGCGGCGCGTACCTCGGTGTCCAGCCGTACCGGTAGCTCGGCGCGGACGAAGCGGTCGGCGGAGAGCAGGTGCCGGTCCAGCTCCTCCCGCGACACCTGGGCCAGCTGCGCGAGCGCGGCGAAGTCCGACTCGCTGAGCACCCGTCCGGCGAGGCCGAGCAGCCCGCTGCACGCCACCAGGTTCACGCAGAGCACGTCCACCCGGGGGTCGCGGTGCTGCCGTCGGGCGAGTTGGCGGGCGGTGAGCAGCCCGTCGATCCGTCCGCCGCCGGTCTCGTCCACCCGGGACAGCACCAGGATCACGTTCACCGGGGCGGCCTGCCCGACCCGGCTGTCCCGGGTGGACTCCAGCACCCGCAGGTCAGTGCCGCGACCGTCGCGGGTCAGGTACAGCACCGCGTCCGCGTCCCGCAGCACCCGGTCCATGACCGGCGCCCGGCCGTGCTCGTCGGCGCCGATGATCGCGGGCGTGTCGATCAGGGTGACCTGCCGCAGCGCCCGGGTCGGCCACTGCACCACGATGTCGCGCAGCTCGCCCTCCCGCCAGCCGACGAGGTCCACCCGCATTCCGGTCGGCGACTTGAGCACCGTCAGCTCCTGCGGGGGTTGGCTGCTGGAGTAGGCGGTGGCGCGCGGCTGTGGACCGTCCTCGTACCAGGTGAAGACGCCGCCGCCGTCCGGGCCGTCGATCGGCGCGACCTCCTCACCCATGATCGCGTTCAGCACGGTCGACTTGCCGGACCGCCACGGGCCGGCGACCGCGACCCGCAGCGGTTGCTCCAGCCGGGCCAACTGGTGCCGGAGGTGACCGGTCGCGCGGGGGTTGTCCCGGTAGACCTGGAGGGCCTGGTGCAGCAGCCCCCAGACCGCCTCGTCCAGCCGCAGGCCGACCGTCATGCCCGAGGCTCCAACGGTGCCGGGGCGGGCCGGGCGGCCGTCAACTGCTGGGCCTGCTCGTAGACGGCGGCCAACCGGCTCATCTTCAGCCGGATCTCACGCTGGCGCTGCTCGCGGGCGGCCGCGTCGGTGTCGGCGGCCTGCTTCGCGGTACGGAACGACTGGACGATGGCCTCCTGCAATTCCTCGGTCAGCGCGGTGAAGTGGTCCCGGAGCATCCGCTGCACCTGCCGAGCCGTGTCCCGACAGTCCTTGGTCGTCCGGACGAAGAAGTCGTCGACGTGCCGCTGGATCGCCGTCTTGGCGCTCGCCTGGCGGCGGCGGAGCAGCTGCCTGCTCTCGTCCCGGATGCTCTTGCCGCCGAAGAGCGCGCCGGCGCCGATCGAGACCGGGTTGATCATCGGCATGCCGGCGAGGGTCATCGCCAGGCCGAACATCAGCAGGCCACCGTACGAGCCCTTCATGCCGGTGATCACCTTCTGGCTCGCGGTGAACCGGTCGATAGTCGGCCGCTCCATCTCCGGCAGCCGGTCCACGAGATCCGCCGGCACGGTCATGGACCAGGGCGGCAGCACGTCGTAGCCGTACCGGGCGAAGTTGCCGGCGACCCGCCGGGCAGCGAAGTCGCAGCGCTGGGCCAACCACTCGTGGTTGGCCTCGGCGGCCTCGACCAGGCTGCGCTGCAACCACTCCTGAAAGGTGTCCCAGGAGACCAGCGGGTCGGCCGTGTCGAACGCCTCGTCGACCATCCGCAGGATCTGCCGGGTCCGGTCGCGCAGGTCGTACTCGATGTCGGACAGCAGGTCGGCCATCTCGTCGGCGAGGGTGTTCTGCCAGCGGGTGGAGCAGCGGCGCAGCTCGTCGACCTCGCGCTGGGCCGCGTGCAGCCGGGAGATCGGGCCGGACTGTTCCTCCGACTCCCGGCTCTCCAGCTCGGCGCGCAGCGGCGCGGCGAGCTGCTCCACCACGGTCCGGGCGATCACCGCGACCGAGGCCCGGGCCAGCACGTCGCCCTTCCCGGCCAGGTCCCGCTGCAGACGGGCGATCAGCTGAGGGAAGCCCGACTCCGCGTTGAGGCCGTGGTCGTCGTCGACCGCCGCGCGCAGGCGCAACGCCGCCGATACCGGGATCAGCGCCGCCGGTACGCCGGCCTCGGCCAGGTGCTGCCGGTTGCGCTCGGCGACCGCGCGCCAGTCCGGCACCAGGTCGATCTTGGTCTGCACCACCGCCACGTTCGGGTGCGACCGGCTGACGTGCAGCAGCATGTTCAGCTCGGCGACGGAGAGTTCCCGGGTGGAGTCGGAGACGACCAGCACCGCGTCGGCGCGGTTCAGCGCGGCGACCGGGGCGCCGGCACGGATCAGGGCCACCTCGTCGGTGCCGGGCGTGTCCACCAGCACCAGCCCCGCGCCGAGCAGCGCGCGCGGCAGTCCGATCTCGACGTACGCCGGGCCGCCGCCGGACCGGCGCCCGAGCGTGCCGGCCACTCCCGCCGCGATCTGGTCCAGCGGTACCGGGGTGCGCCCGGCGGTCGCCGGGGTGGGTGTGCCGGCGGGTCGCCCGGCGGCGGACGTCGCCTGGACCACCGTGGCCGAGGCGACCTCGGCGTGCTGCACCACGGTCGGCAGCACGGTGGTGCGGCCGTCGCCGACCGGGCACACCGGCGCGTTCACGATCGCGTTGACGAGCTGGCTCTTGCCCTGGTGCGGTTCGCCGACGACCAGAACGCGCAGCTTCGGGTCGAGCAGCTGGGCGCGCTTCTGCCGGACCGCCTGAAGGAGGTCCGCCCGCCCGTGTTCGCGGCACGTGCGGGCGATCCCGTCGAGCACGTCCAGCCAGATCCCCGCCATCACTGCACCAAGTGTGCGGATTTCGGAGCAATTAGCAAGTGGCGGATCGAGCAAGAACAGGCGGAAAGCCGGATCACCCGTGGCGATCCGGCTTTCCGCCTCCGCAAAACCCGATCAGAGCAGGCCGTCGCCGAGACCCAGCAGCCCGCCGTCGGCCGCCCCGTCGGCGTAGTGGCCGGCGTCGTTCGCACCGCCGGTGACGTCTCCGGTCACGCTGCCCACCGTGCCGGTCACGCCCGAGACGACGCCGTCCACCTGGTGCGTCACGCCGCCCACCGCGGTCGACACGTCGACATGCGGAACCAGGCCGCCGGAGCCGGTGACGCCGAGCCCGCCGAGGGTGTCGGTCACGCCGAGCCCGCCGAGGGTGTCGTCGACGCCGAGCGAGTCGACAACACCGCCGACCTGACCGTAGGTGCCAGGAAGCGCGCCGCCGAGCAGGGCGTCCGGGGTGCCGAGCAGGCCGGCGTCGGTGCCGTCGAGCAGGGCGTCCGGGGTGCCGCCGACGCCGGCCACGTCACCGACCGCCGGGTCGGCCACAGTGTCCACCGCGCCCACCACGTCGGCGTCGAGGGTGTGGGCCACGTCGTGCACCCCGATCAGGTCGGTCTCGATGCCGTTCGGCCCGACGCCCAGGCCGATCCCGGGCAGCACCGTCGCCCCGGCGGCGATGCCGGTCGGGTCGACGGCGATGGCGACCAGCACGCCGGCCTTGACGTCCACCCCGGAGTAGGAGCTGCTGATGGTGATGTCGTGCGGCACGGTCTGGAGCTGGGCGACCACGTCGGTGGTGTCGGCCAGCAGCGGGTCGAGCCCGAGCTGCCCGGCGACCGGGGCCACCGGCGCGAGCCCGTGCACCGGGGCGTAGTCGACGACCAGCGGGACGACGTCCTGCACGTCGGCGGCGGTGATGTCGGTGAGCCCGGCGGCCTGGAGCGCGCCCTCGGGGTCGAGATCGAACGCCGACTTGGCGTCAGGGTTGGTCAGCAGGTTGAGCACGAAGTCGTGCAGGGTCTGGTCCATGTGCCGGTTTCTCCTCGAACGTCGGCGACCGGTGATCGTCGACTAAAACGCTATGGCCGCGGGCCGCATCGGTCATCGGGGATCAGCCCGCAATCCGCCCCGCCGGATTAGGGTGCTCACCGCGTCGTACGTTAGGGGGACTGGGGGAACCGGGCCGGCCAGAGTTAGGGTCCCGATTCCGGAGCGATCTCTGGTACGAACGTAGGAGCCCACGGGGTGTCGCCGGGGGTGGGCCGCCGCACGGTGCCGACACCGCCGCCACCGGCCGGCCAACTCACGGTGAAGGAAGATTGCGGATGCCGTACGTCCTGGGGATCGACATCGGAAGCACCAACACCGCGGCCACCGTGGCGCGGCGACGGGGTCCGACCTGGACGCGACCCGAGGTGGTGGCGCTGGACGGCGGGTCGGCGACCGTACCGTCGGTGGTGCACCTGGCAGCCGACGGGACGCTCGTGGTCGGTGAACCCCACGTCGAGGACGGAAGCCGGATCGCGCGCGGGTTCGTCCGCCGGATCGGCGACGACGTTCCCCTGCTGATCGGCGGCGAGGCCTGCCCGCCGCAGATGCTCACCGCGCTGCTGGCGGCCTGGGTGGCGGAACGGGTCCTCGACCAGGAGGGTGAGCCGGCCGAGGCCGTCGTGATCAGCCACCCGGCGGGCTGGGGCCGGCACCGGCGCGAGCTGCTGCACGACGCGCTGCGGCAGTTCGGCCTGGACAACGCGACGCTGCTGCCCCGCACGGTCACGGTGGCCGAGAGCCACGCGGCACGCGGCTTCCCGGGCAGCGCGGCGGCCGTCTACGCCCTGGGCGGCAACACCTTCGAGGCGGCCCTGGTCCGCCGCACTCCCCGCGGCACGTACGAGACGTTCGGTCTGCCGCAGGGGCTGGACTGGATCGGCGGCGCCGACTTCGACGAGGCGCTGGCCGAGCACGTGCGTACCGTGCTCGCCCGGGAACTCGCCGCGGCCGGACCGCGGCAGACGCAGGCCACGCTGCGCGCCCTGCTGCCCGAGTGCGACCGGGCCAAGCGGGACCTGACCGTCGGCACGGAGACCGACGTGCTGTTGACCCTGCCGACCGGACCGGTCCGGGTGCCGGTGAGTCGGGTGCGGTTCGAGGACATGATCCGGCCGGCCGTGCAGGCGAGCGTCGACCTGCTGACCCGGACCGTCCACTCAGCCGGGCTGCAGCCGGCGCAGCTCGACGGCGTCCTGCTCGCCGGCGGATCCACCCGTGTCCCACTGGTCGTCGAGCTGCTCGCCGCGGCCTTCCCGGTACCCGTGGAGGTGGAGCCCGATCCGCAGCTGACCGCCGCCACCGGCGCGGCGCTGGCCGCCTGCCAGGTGGTGTCGCCGCGCCCGCGCCGCCCGGAGCCGGACCCCCGGCCCACCCCGGCCGTCGAGGCCGGTCGCGCCGCCGCCTCGGCCGTCCCGGCGCGGCATGGACCCGGCCACGACCGTCCCGCCCGCAGCGAGCCACCACCGCGTCCCCCGGTCCGGATCACCCCGCTGGAGCTGCCGAGGCCCTCTCGCCTGGTGCTGGCCCGCAGTCGGGGGCGTGAAGGATGACCGCCATGATCATGAGCAGTGTGGCCGGGTCCCGGCTGATCCTGGACCGGGGGCCGCAGACCCTGCTCGACGCGGTCGCGACGGAGCCGGATGCGCCGCTCGCGCTCGGGGTGACCGGACCGGGCGGCCACGGCCGCAGCGCGTACCTCCAGGAGCTGGCCCGGGTCTACCGGCGGGCCGGCATCACCGTGCTGGACGGCGTGCCCGACCGTCCCGACCCGATCGAGCCCGATGCCGTGCTGGTGGTCGACGACGCGCACCTGCTCGACGACGCCCGGCTCCGGGCGCTGCGCGAACTGGTGGTCAGCCGCCGGCACCGCCTCGCCGTCGGCTACCGGCCGTGGCCCCGGCCGGCGGCGCTGGTCGAGCTGGCCGACGCGCTGCGGCGGGACGGGCACCTGGTGCTGCTCACCCCGTTCACCCCGGAGCGGACCGCCGCCTACCTGGGCGCCGTGCCGGAGGTCGGCCGGCGACCGGACCTGGTCGACTTCGTGCACCGGCAGACCGCCGGTGTTCCCCGCGACGTCGAGCGGCTGGTCCGCGGCCTGCGCGGGGCGGAGATCCCGCCGGGCGTACCGACCGAGCCGCCCCGGCAGGCCGTCCTCCAGTTCGGACCGGACCTGGAGGACCTGGCGCCCGACGTCCGCCGGCTCCTGCTCGCCGTCGCCGCCGGCGTACCGCTGCCGGTGGACCTGCTCGGGGCGCTGCTCGGCCGGGAGCCGGATGACGTGGACGAGCTGATCGCCGCGACCCGGGCGGCCGGCCTGCTCGGCGCGGACGGCCGGCTCGCCCCGATCGTGCGGCGCGCGGTGACCGCGCTGAGCCCGGCCGCCGACCGCGGCGCGGTGTGGCGCCGGCTCACCGAGCTGCAGCTCGCCCGCGGTGGGCCGGTGCTTCCGCTGGTCCGCTCGCTGTACGCGGCGGGAGTGGCCGCCGACTGTCCGGCACCGACGCTGGCGGCCGCGGCGGAGGAGGCCCTCGCCGGCGAGCCGGCCCTCGCGGCGGAACTGTTCGCGGCGGCCACGGCCGCCGGACGGCCGGCCGCGGTCCGGCAGGCCGTGGCCGCGGCCCTCGCTGGCGACCTGGACACCGCCCTCCGGCTGGCCGACCGACTCCTCGCCACGGCCACCCCGGCCGACCGGGCGGAGGCGGCGGCGGTCGCGGCGACCGCGCTGGCGCACCGCGGTCAGGTCGGTCGCAGCGTCGAGCTGTACCGATGGTCGGGCACGCCCTCGGCAGAGTCCTTCGCCGCCGTCGGCGCGCTCGCGGCCGGCCGCCCGGCCGACGTGGCGACCCCGTCCGGGGACGACCGGGCGGATCGACCACCCACCCTGCACGCCAGCGCTGCCCGGCTGATGGCCGAGGGCATCCGGGACAGCGTCGCCGGCCCACCGACCGCCGCGCTCTCCACCCTCGTGCAGGCGGCCGCACTGCTGGAGCCGGCCGGCCGGGCGGCGCTCCTGCCGGACAGCCCGGCGGCGCTCGCCGCGTTGACCGGCCTGCACTGCGGCGAACTGGACGTCGCCGAGCGGGTGCTCGACCGCGCCGCCACCAGCGGGACGGGCGGCCCCCTGCTGGCCCGCCGCCACCGGTTGCTGCAGGCGTGGATCGCGATGGTCCGGGGCCGTACCGTCGTCGCGGCCGACCACCTCGCGGCGGTGACCGGCGACGGTCGGCCGCTCGAGTCCCGGGACCTGCTCTTCGCCTCCGCGCTCGAGCTGGGGATCGCCCGGCGCAACAGCGACCTCGGCGCCCTCCAGCGCAGATGGGGGCACGCGCTGGAGGCCGTCGTCCGGCACCCCGTAGATCTGTTCACGCTGCTGCCGCTGGGCGAGCTGGCCATCGCCGGGGCCCGACTGGGCGACCTCGGCCGGCTGGAGCCGTACCTGCGGGAGGCACGCCTGCTGCTGGCCCGCCTCGGCGACCCACCGCTGTGGAGCACGCCCCTGCACTGGAGCGGACTGCACGCGGCGATCCTGGCCGAGGAGCCGGCGGTCGCCGACGGCCACGTGGCCGCCCTGCTCGCCGCCGCGGACCACAACCGGTACGCGGCCGTGGTCGCCGCGGCCGCCGCCGCGTGGGTGGACGTGCTGCGCGGGACGGTCGACCCGATCCGGGTGGAGGCCGCCGCCCGCGGTCTGCACGACGCCGGCCTGTGCTGGGACGGTGCCCGCCTCGCCGGGCAGGCGGCGATCCGTACCTCGGACCGGCGGGCGATGACCACGCTGCTCGACTGCGCCCGGATGCTGCAGGGGCGGCCGGCGGGGGCGAAGGCCGGGCAACAGCCGGCGTCCGTCGACGCCCTCGCCGGTCCGGCCCCGCACCGGCTCAGCGACCGGGAGCGGGAGGTCGCCGAGCTGGTGCTGGCCGGGTTGACCTACCGGGAGATCGGGGACCGGCTGTTCATCTCCGCCAAGACCGTCGAGCACCACGTGGCCCGGATGCGGTCCCGGCTCGACTGCGCCAACCGGACGGAGCTGCTGGCCCTGCTGCGGACGATCCTCGCCGACCGGTCGGGCCAGGCGGCCGGGCAGCCCTGGCCGGAGCGGTCCGCGTCGTGAGCCGCACCCGGACCGGCGGCCACGGCATGCGGATGCGGCTCGCCGCGCTGGCGGTCGTCCTGATCACGCTCTGGTCGTACGCGGCGTATCTGACCGGCCGGGACGCGGCCGACCTGCTCCGGGTACGGGCGCTGGCCCAGACCCTCGGCCAACCCACCGACCGGCTGATCCTCGAACTTCAGGTCGAGCGCCGGCTCACCGCCCGGACGGTCGCCGGGGGCGGACGGGCGGCTTCCGCGCTGGCCGGGGCACGCGACGGCACCGACCGTGCGCTCGCCCGGCTCCGCGCCTCCGCCACCGACGACGACCTCGGGCTGCTCACCGCCGTCGTCCGGGAGCGGGCCGACGAGCTCATCCGGCAGCTGGGCGGGTTGGCCGGCCTGCGGGCGGCGGCCGACGCCGGCCGGGCCGACGCGGTCGCCGGCTACGACCGGCTGATCGACACCGCCTTCACCGTGTACGGCCCGGAATGGAGCGCGCGGGACAGCGAGCCGGCCGCCGAGACCCGGGCGATCGTCGCGCTGGCCCGGGCCCGGGAGCTGCTCGCCCGGGAGGACACCCTGCTCACCGCCGCGCTGGCCGGCGACCGGATCACCGCCGACGACCGGGGCCGCCTCGCCGAGCTGGTCGCCAACCAGCGGTACGCCCGCGGCGAGGCCGTCGCCGGACTGCGGGCGGCCGACCGGAACGGCTACCAGACGATGGTGGACGGCACCCGCTTCACCGGCCTGCTGTCTCTGGAGGACGCGCTGCTCCGCGCCGACGACGGCCAGCCGGTGGTCACCGAGGAGGACTGGCGCGCCACGGTGGACGCGGCCCTGACCGGGCTGCACGAGTTCGTGCGGAACACCGCCCGGGACAGTGCCGAGCGGGCCACGTCGGACGCCGCCCTGGTGGTCGTCCGCACCGGCGCCGTGCTGGGGCTCGGCCTGATCACGGTGCTCGCCCTGCTCCTCACCTGGACCGGCACCGTCCGCCGGCTGATCGGGCGGCGGAGTCCCGCCGCGCTGCCGGCCGGACCCGACCTGACCGAGCCCGCCACCCGGGAGCTGTTCCTGCGGCTCACCCAGCGCAACCAGGTCCTGCTGCGCGACCAGCTCACCCTGCTCGACGCGATGGAGCGGCGGGAGTCGTCGGCGGAGGAGACCGCCGACCTGTTCCAGCTCGACCACCTCGCCGCCCGGCTCCGGCGAAACGTCGAGAAGCTGATCATCCTCGGCGGCGCGACGCCGGCCCGGCGGTGGCGGCGGCCGGTGCCGCTGCTCGAGGTGGCGCGCGGCGCGATGGCCGAGGTCGCGGACTACCGGCGGGTGCTGGTCGCACCGCACTGGCCCTGGTCACTCACCGGGCCCGCCGTCACTCCGGTCGTCCACCTGCTGGCCGAGCTGATCGAGAACGCGCTCCGGTTCGCACCGGCGGACACCACGGTGCGGGTCGCCGGTGAGCCCGAGGCGGGGGGCTGCGCCATCGTGGTCACCGACGACGGACCGGGCCTGAGCGTGACCGACCTGGCCGAGGCGAACGAGCTGCTTGCCGACCCGCCGACCGCCGGCCCGCCCGCCGGCCGGGCCGGGCTGCACGCCGCTGCGCTGCTCGCCGCGCGCTGCGGCGCCCAGGTCTCGCTGCGTCCCGGTTCGCGCGGCGGCACGGCGGCGGTCGTGCTGCTCCCCGCCGGCCTGGTCACGCCGACCACGCCGCAGCAGGCAACCGCCGAGCCGCACCCGGCTTCGCTGCGCGAGCCGGGCGAGAACGCCGACGAACTGCCGGTGCCCGCCCAGGGAGGATCACCGCCGCCCCGGCTCGACATCGCCGATCCCACGCAGACGCCCACCACGACGGCAGCAGAGGACGACAGATGATCCCCCACAATGGCGCCCGGGACGACCGGAAACGGTCCTCGACGGTGACGAGCGGAGACACCGATGCCGACCGCCGACGACCCTGATGAGACCTGGTACGACGACGACGCCGGGCTGCTGGCCCGGCCGTACGTGATGACCCGTGCGGCCGGCGCGGACGACGGCCGGCGTCTCGACCTCATCACCGTGGTCATGGCCCGGGCCGCGGTTCCGGCGACCATGCCGCTCTTTCCCGAGCAGGCGCGAATCCTCGAGCTGTGCCGGCGTCCACTGTCGGTGGCGGAGGTCGGCGCGCAACTGGACCTGCCGCTGGGTACGGTTCGGGTACTGCTCGGTGAACTGCTGGACGCCGGGCTGATCGAGACGCACGTGTCGCCGACGCTGTCCGAGCTGCCGTCCCGGGAGCTACTCGAAGCGATGCTCAACGGGCTCCAGGCGCTGTGACCGACGGCGTGGGCCGGGGACGCGCGTACGGTGAAGGATCTGAGGGAGAAGAGCACGTGCCGTCATCACCGCCCCAGCCACGGCGGACCGTAGCGGTCATCCTGCTCGACCGGACCGTGGCCCTGGCCGGGCACGCGCGGCGCGCCATCGGCGGCCTCGGGGCCTCGTCCCGGCGTACCCGGGTCCTGCTGGCCGCCTCGCTGGTCGTCCTGGTGGCGACGACGGCCGGCGTCGTCCTGGTCCTGCGGACGCCGGAACGGCTGGCCCCGGTGGCCCTCGACCCGCCGCCGGACGTCGCCGTGCCCACGGACCCGGCGGTCGACGGGCCAGACCCGCAGGCCAGGCCGGCCGCCTCCAGCCCGGCGGCGACGAAGCGGACGACGACGGCGGCGGGCCCGCCGGTCGGCGCGGCGGCTCCGCCGGCCACGGCTCCCTCCGCGCGCACCCCGTCAGCGGCGGCGGGGTCGAGCAGCCCGGCCGCGTTGCGCGCCGCCTTCGCCATCGAGGAGCGCGCCCTGCTCAGCTACGGCGCCGAGGTGACCATCAGCAACGCCGGTCGGACCAGGGTGACGAACTGGACCCTGGTCATCACCCTGCCTCGGGAATCCCTCGAAGTCTCCTCGGTCAGCGGCGCCCGAGTCACCCGCGCGGGCGCGACCTGGACCTTCGTGCCGGACAAGACGACCGCAGAGGTGGCGGCCGGCAGATCCGTCCAGGTCACCTTCCGGGTCAGCGGCGCGCCGATCAGCTCGACCCCCACGGCCTGCACCATCGATGGAACGGCCTGCACCGGCCTGCCCGACTGACGGCTGCCGCTGCCGGCTCCTGACCTCAGCGAGCGGGCCGCCCCGGACGGGTGACGGCCGAGTGAGCAGAACGCGGTGCGTCGTGATCGCTGGCTAAGCTCAGCGACGTTGCGTCGCGGCAACGGAACACCAGCTGACCGCTCCGCTCGCACGGCAGCCGCTTGCCTGATCCGGCTGCACGGCGGCGACAGCCGCCGTCGATTCCTCTGGTGGATGCGGAGGGCGTCTGATGGACCCGGGCATGTTCCCGGCTCCGCTCTGGGCCTGGGCCGCGATCGGGGCCGTCATCGCCGTCATGCTCGCGGTGGACGTGCTCTCCCACCGCGACAATCACGTGATCGAGCTGCGGGAAGCGCTGATCTGGAGCGCCGTCTGGATCGCCGCCGGACTGGCCTTCGGCCTGATCGTCTGGGTGGGCTGGGGCGGCGAGCCGGCGGTCGCGTACTACTCCGGCTACCTGCTGGAGAAGGCGCTCTCCATCGACAACGTCTTCGTCTTCGCGCTGCTGTTCGGCTACTTCCGGGTACCCGATGAATACCAGCACAAGGTGTTGTTCTGGGGTGTGGTCGGCGCGCTCGCGTTCCGCCTGGTCTTCATCTTCGCCGGAGCGGAACTGCTGCACCGGTTGACCTTCGCCGGGTTCGTGCTCGGGGCGTTCCTGATCTGGACCGGGTGGCGCCTGGCGGTGCGCGGCGAACCTGACGTCGACCCCGACCGCAACGTCGTGGTCCGGTTCTTCCGACGGGTGGTGCCGACCGAGCAGCGGTACCACGGCGACCGGTTCACCGTCCGGGTCGACGGCCGGCGGCGGGCAACGCTGCTGCTGGTGGCGCTGGTGGCGATCGAGGCGACCGACGTGGTGTTCGCGATCGACTCCGTGGCGGCGATCCTGGCCATCACCACCAACACCTTCCTCGTCTGGACGGCGACGGCGTTCGCCGTGCTGGGGCTGCGCAGCCTCTACTTCTGCCTGGCCGGATTGCTGCGGCACTTCGGCCACCTGCGGTACGGGCTGGCGGTGCTGCTGGCGTTCGCCGGGGCGAAGCTGATCCTGGCCGAGACGCCGGTGGGCACGCTGCCGCTCTGGCTCACCCTGCTGGTGGTGGTGCTGACCCTGTCGGTGTCGATCGGCTGGAGCCTGCTGTCGGCCCGCCGGGACCGGCGCCGCCACGCCGGCGGCTGAGGAAGCGCGCGTCACCTGCCGTAGTAGAAGTCGGCGGCCGCCCCGGCCCGCGCCGGCGCCTTGATCTGCGGTGGCTTCCCGTGTCCGCTCATGGTGGTGGTCATCGTCAGCTTCGGGCCCTCGCTGGCAGTGAGCTCCACCTTGAGCGAGGTGACCCAGCCCTGGTCGTCGGTCGTGATCGTGAACGGCGACAGGGGCATCCCGATCGAGGCGATGCTCGGCGCGCCCACGGGGAGAAACGACTCCACGTCCGCACCGTCCGGGTCGAAGCGGCCGGTCCAGGAGTGCGGGCCGGTCCGCCGCACCGAGGTGATCGTCGAGGTGAACGTCTTCAGGCCGGTCGGGTCCGCCCAGTCGAAGCGCAGGAAGGGGTCGTCCCGCTCCACCCGCTTCAGATCGACGTGCACCCAGTCCTTCTCGTCGGAGGGCCGTACGTAGCTGTCGGTTCCGATCACGATCCGGCTGCCCACCGACGGGTACTTTCCGCCGGTGACCGCGATCGTCGACTGGAAGCGACGCGCCTTCGGGTCGAAGACGACGCTGCCCCTGACGCTCTCCCCCTCGGGCAGTTCGCCGCGCACCGCGTACCGGTGGGCGACGCCCTGCGACCGCCGCAACGCCTCGACCAACTCGGCCCGAGCGGTGTCGGGCGTCGGAGACGGCGCGGCCTTGCCGGCCCGGACCGTCGGCTCGGCCCGGGTGGGCTCCGCCGACCCGGTGCACCCACCCGCGACGAGCAGGACGCCGGCCAGACCCAGCGTGAACAGCGTGCCGCGATGGTTCATGGTGATTCCCCCGGGGGCCGGCCGGGTGGCCGGACGAGGGCACGATAGCGAAAAACGGGCGCTGGTGACGGCCCCAGGCCCCGGCCGTACTCAGTCCCGGCCGTACTCAGTCCGCCGTCTGCTCGGCGAGCCAGTCGTCGAAGGTCGTGGGTGCGATCCGGGCATCCGGTCCCGGCAACAGCACGTTTCCCGCCATGTCCGGGCCGAGGATCGCCTCCCAGGTGGGGACGATCTTCATGTCGGCTCCCATCGCCTGGTGGGTCCGGCGGGCCATGTCCACGAGGTCGTGACGATCGGGGCCGGCCACACCCGGATGGCGTCCCTGCGGTGGGCCACCGGCGGCCTCGGCCAGGAATTCGCCGACATCGGCCGGCGCGATCGGCTGGACGAGCAGTGGCGCGAGGTAGGCGGTGCCGTCACGTTCGGTCCAGCCGGCCACCGTCACGGCGAAGTCGAAGAACTGGGTGGCGGGCACGATGGTCCACGGCACCGGTCCGGTGGACACCAGCCGCTCCTGCTCGCGCTTGCCCGAATAGTGTGCGGTTCCCGCGATGCGGTGTACCTCGACGATCGAGAGCAACACATGGTGTCTGACACCCGCCTGCTGCTCCGCTGCCAGCAGGTTCTCGGTGGTGGTGGCGAAGTACATCATCGTGGCCTCGCGGTCAGCGGGTGGCGCGCTGACCGCATCGACGACGACGTCGACGCCGCTGAGGAGTTCGTCCAGTCCCTGACCGGTCAGCAGGTCGACGCCGTGCGACCGGCTGATGGGTACCGGGTCGTGGCCGTGGCGTTGCAGGGCCGTCATGGTGTGGGACCCGATGTTGCCGGATGCGCCGGCGACGGCCACCCGCATGGTGCGCTCCTGTCTCAGAACCGGTGCGAGGCGCAGCGGACGTCCGAGCGGGCTCGATGCGATGACAACGCGGTGGTCTACGGCCTCGCCTGAGCTACAGGGTAGGGGCGGTCGAGGTGCCGCGTGCGCGAATCAGGATGCCCGTGGTGCGGGCACAGCAGTGACCCAGGTCACACCGGATGAACTTTCACCCGCAGGTCACGTCCGGAGCACCCGGATACCTCTCGCGTTCATCCAGGGAGAATGATGCGTTCAGTTCGCAAGATATCGGCGCTGGCACTGCTGGTGCTCGGCGTCTCGGCGGTGGCTCCGGGGGGTGCGCCGGCATCGGCGCAGCCCACGGCCGCGCAGCCGGCGACCACACCCAAGGTCGCGGCCAAGCCCCGGACGGTCACTCTGCTCACCGGCGACACCGTCCATCTCGGCACCGTGAACGGACAGACGACCGTCGACGTGGTGCCGGGCAAGGGACGGGAAAAAATCCCGTTCCTCACCCACAGCGCCGGCAAGGACGTGCGGGTCATCCCCGCGGACGCCGTCGGCCTGCTCAACCGGGGCAAGCTCGACACGCGGCTCTTCGACATCTCGAAGCTCGTCGAGTTCGGCTACGACGACACCCGGGCCACCCTGCCGCTCATCGTCCAGCACGGCAGCGGCGCCGCCGCCGGCCTCGCCGGCGCCCGGACCATCCGACAGCTCTCCGGGGCGAGCGCTGTCGCGGAGAACCGCGCGGACGCGGTGTCCTTCTGGAACAACGTCACGTCCGCCGGGAGTGGCGCGGAGCGGCAGCTCCGGGCCGGGTTCGACAAGATCTGGCTCGACGGGCTGCGCCAGCCGACCCTCGACGTCAGCGTCCCGCTGACCGGCGCACCGAAGGCGTGGCAGGCCGGCTGGACGGGCGCGGGGGTGAAGGTCGGTGTGATCGACACGGGCGTCGACCAGACCCACCCCGACCTGGCCGGCCGCGTCGCCGCCGCGGAGAACTTCAGCCCCGACCCGGACGCTCTCGACCGGGTCGGCCACGGCACCCACGTCGCCTCCACCATCGCCGGCACCGCGGCCGCGTCGCAGGGCCGCTACCAGGGCATGGCGCCCGGCGCGACCCTCTACAGCGCCAAGGTGTGCATGGCGGAGGGCTGCCCCGAGTCGGCGATCCTGGCCGGCATGACCTGGGTGGCGGAGCAGGGCGTCAAGGTCGCCAACATGAGCCTCGGCGGCCAGGACGGCCCGGAGATCGACCCGATCGAGGCGGCCCTGACCGACCTCACCTCCCGCTACGGGGTGCTCTTCGTCGTCTCCGCGGGCAACAGCGGCGAGGCCGGGGAGTCCACGGTGAGCTCGCCCGGCGGTGTCACCGAGGCGCTGACCGTGGGCGCCGTGACCAAGACGGGCGAGCTGGCCGAGTTCTCGAGCCGGGGGCCGCGCGCGGGCGACGCCGGCATCAAGCCGGACATCACCGCTCCCGGCGTCGGCATCGTCGCCGCTCGGAGCTCGACCTCCGACCTGTGGCCGAACGACGAGAACCCGCAGTACGCCAGCCTCAACGGCACCTCGATGGCGGCACCGCACGTGGCCGGCGCGGCGGCGATCCTGGCCCAGCAGCACCCGGACTGGACGCCTGAGCGGATCAAGTCCACGCTGATGGCGGCCGCGCAGCCGAACGCCGGCATCGGTGTCTACGAGCAGGGCGCCGGCTTCCTCGACGTCGCCCGGGCCATTCAGCAGACCGTCACGGCGAGCCCGGTCAGCGTCGCCTTCGAGCGGACCACCGCTGCGCAGCAGCACACGATCACGTACGCGAACAGCGGCTCCTCCGCCCTCACCCTGGCCGTCTCCCTCGACGCCAAGGGCGCCGACGGCGCCCCGGCGCCGGCCGGACTGTTCGGCCTCAGCGCCTCCTCGGTGACGGTCCCGGCCGGCGGTACGGCCACCGTGACCGTCACCGTGCAGGCCGGCGCCGACCTGCCCGACCACTACTTCGGCGGTGAGGTGACCGCCACCGGTGGCGGCGCGCAGGTGCAGACCCCGGTCGCGCTCGACGTCGCCCGCCACGAGCTGGCCCTCAAACTGGTCGGGCCGGACGGCGGAGCGCCCAGGCCCGAGCAGGGCTGGGTGACCGTCCTGACCGACCTGGACCGGCAGTCCATCCAGGTGCTCGCCGACCCCGCGACCACCGGGTACCGGGTCCGCGCGGGCCGCTACCTGGTCCAGACCTACCTGGTGAGCGACGACGACGTCACCACGCTGGTCCGCCCGAGCCTCGACCTGACCACGGACCAGGCGCTCACCATGGACGCCCGCCTGGCGAAGCCCATCGCGGTGTCGGTGCCGAATTCGAAGGCCACCGCGGTCCACCAGGAGTTCGGTTGGACGATCCGGACCGAGGAGCCGCAGATCTGGGGCAGCAACGACCTGTACGGCGTGCTGATGAACATCCCCTTCGACCACCTGCGGACCGCGCAGATCGGGGCCGGCGAGACGCCCGGCTTCGTCTCCTACGTCAACGGCATGTGGGGCCAGGTGACCCCGGAGTTCACCCTGCACAACAGCCCGTACGCCTACCGGGTCTACCTGTACGAGCCGAAGAAGATGATGACCGGGCTGACCCGCAAGCTGCGCGCGGGCGACTTCGCCACGGTTCGCTCCCAGATCAGCGCGGACGTGGCCGGCGTACCGGTTGCGCGGACCGCGGTCGCGCACGCGCCCGGCAACTCGCCGATCTACCGCGACGAGCGCAACATCCCGCCGAGCTTCACGTACGACGCGCCGAGCACCATCACCGAGTACTACAACCAGGACAAGCAGGCGGTGTGGAAGTCGACCTCGGCCCAGCTGAGGTACACGTACTACGAGTCGCCGTGGACCAGCTTCCGGCCCGGGCGCACCTACACGGTGAAGTGGGCCAACGCGGTGGCCGGGCCGGTCTTCCCGGAGCCGAACTTCGGCCAGCAGTTCGCCACCCGCTACTGGGGCGACCTGATCGGCGGGCCGGGGCCGCTGCACGGCGACGGCACCGGGCACATGGGCTTCCGGCATGTGCGCGGCGGCAGCGTGGAGGTCAACCTCTACCGCAACGGGGTCAAGGTCGGCGACGCGAACCAGACGCCCTGGGTGTGGAACGTGCCGGCGGAGACGGGTGACTACCGGCTGGCGGCGACGTTCCGCAGCGACCCGGCGTTCACCCTGTCGACGGTGGTCGACGCGGAGTGGACCTTCAAGTCCGGGCACGTGGGCGACGGCGAACTGGTGAAGCTGCCGATGACGGCGATCCGGTACACCCCGGAGCTCGACATCGACAACCGGGCGCCGGCCGGACGGATGTTCGCGATCCCGGTCTCGCTCGACCGTCAGGTCGGGGCGGCGCCGGGCCAGACCACGGCGCTGACCGTCGAGGCGTCCTTCGACGACGGCAAGACCTGGCAGCCGCTGACCGTGCGGCGGTCCGGCGAGAAGGCCGTCGCCTCGGTGCGCAACCCGGCCGGCACGGGCTTCGTCTCGCTGCGGGCCGCTGCGACGGACAGCAGCGGTAACACGGTCAAGCAGACCGTCATCCGCGCCTACCGGTACTGAGAATGGCCCCGGACGCGGCGCCCGAACGGCGCCGCGTCCGGGTCACCGGTGCCAGAGCAGCCGGTCGCGGATCCGACGGGCCATCGGCGAGTCCGTCCCGTCGAGCTCGGCCAGGGCCTCGCTCCACGCCTGCCCGGCCAGGGCGGGGTCGCCGTCTGCCGAGTGGAAGTCGCCGATGGCGACCAGCACCTCCGCGGTGTGGTGGGTGGCCCGGGCGTCACGGAAGATGTCGATCGCCTGCTGCCAGGTCGCCATCGCGTGCGGCACGTCGTCGATCATCGAGTACGTGTGCGCCAGCCAGGCCTGGGTGGTGCCCATCCCGTACAGGTCGCCGAGGGCCTCGAACTGCCGGCGCGCCTCGACGAACATGCCCAGCGCCTCGGCGTGCCGGCCGAGCCAGCCCTGTGCCCGGGCGATCACCAGCAGGGCGTTGGTGGCGCCCCGCACGTTGCCCTCGTCGCGGAAGAGCGCCCGCGCGGCCTCCGCATGCCGGATCGCCTCGTGGTAGCGCCGCTGGTCCAGCCGGATCTCGGCGATGTTGTTCTCCGCGTGGCCCTGCTCGTTGCGCCGGCCGAGCCGCTCGAAGAGCGCCCGGGCGTGCTGCAGATGCGACAGCCCGTGGTCCAGATCGGCCAGGAAGTAGCAGGCGCCGGCGAGGCTGCGGTGCAGCAGGGCCTGGGCGGCGGGGTCGTCCCCGGTCGCGGCGAGGCCGGTGCTCATCGTTGCCGCCCACTGCCGGAACTGGGCGGTGTCCTGGAAGAAGTTCTGCAGGGCCAACGCGATCTGCCAGGCCGTGCGGGGCCGGCCGCGCTCCTCGGCCCCCGCGACGATGGCGGTCAGCACCCGCTGCTCGGCGGCGAACCAGGCCATCGCGTCCGCCCGGCCGGTGAAGCCGCGCCCGGTGACTCCGCGCTCGGACGGCTCCGGCTCCGGCAGCGGCACCTGCGGTTGCAGCGGCAGATGCGCCGCGTACGCACTGAGCTGGTAATAGTCGTAGACCCGCTCGACGGCGGCGTCCCGCTCGGCCGCGTCGTCGTGCTCCTCCCCGAGCTCCACGGCATAGGCGCGCAGCAGATCGTGCATCCGCCACCGGCCGTTGCCGGGCTGGACCAGCAGCTGCGACCCGAGCTCGGCGAGCAGGCCGCGGGCGCAGCGCAGGGACAGGCCGCCCAGGGCGGCCGCCGCTTCCGCGCTCAGCTCCCCGGCCGGGTGCAGGGGCAGCAGCCGGAAGAGCCGGGCCGCCTCGGGAGTCAGGGCACGGTAGGACCAGGAGAAGATGGCCTCCAGGTCGGCGTGGGTGTCCCCGAAGCCGGCCAGCCGGCCGTCGGCCTCGGCCAGCTCGCCAGCGATCGCGGGCAGGCTGAGCCCAGGTCGGCCGACGCTGCGGGTGGCTACCAGCGCCAGGGCCAGCGGCAGCCGGCCGCACCGCGCGATGATCTCGTCGACGGCGGCCGGGGCGGCGGCCGCCGCGTCGCCGAGCCGGTGGGTGAGCAGCTCGCGGGCCTCGGCGTGGGTGAGCAGGTCGAGGTGCAGCGGGTGGGCGCCCGCCTGACCGGCCACGCCGGTGATCCGGCGGCGGCTGGTGGCGATGACGAGACTGCCGCCGGTGCCGGGCAGCAGGTGCCGGATCTGGTCCCAGTCCCGGCAGTTGTCGAGCAGGATCAGCATCCGACGCTCGGCCAGGATGCTGCGGTACAGGCCGGCCTGGGCGTGCAGCTCGGCCGGGATGGCGGCGGGTGCGACCCCGAGGGACCACAGGAAGCCGCGCAGCGCCTCCGCCGGTGCCATCACGGAGTCGCCGGAGTCGAACCCGCGCAGGTCCGCGTGCAACTGCCCGTCGGGGTAGTGGGCGGCCAACTGGTGGGCCAGGTGCACCGCGAGGGTGGTCTTCCCGACGCCGGGCATTCCGTCGATGACCAGCGCGCTGGTCCGCCGGTCTCCGGCCAGCAGCTCCTCCGCGGCGGCCAGGACGTCGCGCCGGCCGGTGAAGTGGGGGTGGTCGGCCGGCAACTGCGCCGGCGGCTCGGCCCGGGTCGGCTGCGACAACTCCAGCTCGGCTGGCGGCCACAATTCGGCCTCCGCGCCGCTGGGCGGCGCCGCGGACCGAATGAAGGCCGGTCCGACGCCGCGCCACCGGGAGCCGTCGGCCGGGGCGTCGTGGTCGAGCAGGCTGTCCCGGGCCGCGCGCAGGTCGGCGCCCGGCTGAATGCCGAGTTCGTCGGCGAGCCGGTGCTCGATGTCGGCATAGGCCGCGAGGGCCTCGGCCCGCCGGCCGTCCGCGGCGAGCGCGAGCAGCAGCCGCGCCTGCAGTGCCTCGTCCAGCGGCTCGTATTCGGCGGCCAGCCGGATCGCGGGCAGCACCGCGTGGACGCAGCCGGCCCGCAAGGCGGCGTCGGTCGCCGCGCGGACGGCCGCGAATCGCTCGCCGTCGACAGCGACGAACTCCGGATGGGCCCGGCCGCCGGTCTGCAGGCCCGCGGCGCACCGGTCCCGCCACAGCGCCAGCGCCTCGCGGTAGAGCTCGACGGCCGGCTCGCCGGAGCTGCCAGCGGCCTGGGCGACCAGGCGCCGAAATCGCCGCAGGTCGAGCGATTCCCCATCGATCCACAGCCGGTATTCGGCGCCGTCGCGGATCAGCACCGAACCCGCTGCCCGCGTCGGCAGGCCCGGCTCGAAGCGCCGCCGGAGCATCCCGATGTGCCGGTGCACCACGTTGACCGCACTGGGTGGGGGGTCGGACTCCCAGAGCAGGTCGACGAGTTCGGCGACGCTGACCGCGCCGCCGGCTCGGGCGAGCAGCAGCGCCAGGATCAGCCGCTGCTGCCGGGTGCCCAGGTCGATCTCGGACTGGCCGCGCCAGGCCCGCACCGGGCCGAGAACTGCGAAGGAGAGCGGGCTGGTCATCTCGATGCGATCCATACAGGGCTGGTTGCCACGGTCGCCATAGCATGGCAGGGCCCGCTCCGCCCGACGAGCGCGCTGCGGCAATGTGAGCTTCGACTCAGCGGGTCGGACCACCTGCCGGCGGAGTCGTCCCTGCTCAGGCCGCCCTGAGACCGGTGCGCAGGGCGCGCAGCGCATAGTGGGTCCGGGACTTCACCGTGCCGATCGGCACCCCCAGCCGGCCCGCGACCTCTTCCGGCGACCGCCCGACCAGGTAGACCTCGGAGAGCAGACTGCGCTGCGCCGGGCTCAGCCGGCGGAGCGCGTGCCGGATGGCGTACGACGCCAGCGCGCTGCCGGTGGTGTCGTCACCAGCGGGAATCCAGGTCATGTCGACGAGATGGACCTCGGCAGGGCGGCCGCGCCGCAGCCGGACGCCGTCGATGACGAGCCGCCGGGCGACCGTGCAGAGCCACCGGCGGGCGGCATCGGGCTCGCCCGGCACCGAGTCGAGGTGCCGCCAGGTCCGCAGCATCGTCTCCTGGAACAGATCCTCGGCGGCCTGCCGCTGGCCGTGGGTCAGCACGAGCAGGAGACGCAGCACGGCACGGGCGTGGTCCGCATGCAGCGCCGTCATCCGCTCAGCCCGGCCGACGGGTGATTCGTCGAGTGCCCGGAGCACCATGTTTCCCCCACAGGCAGGAGCAACGGTGAATGAGGCACGAGCCTAGGGACGACGGATGCGAATAAACTGACGCGTAAGTGCGGATCGAGTGCCGTCGCCGATCGCTGTCGGTCAGGGACGCGACGTGACCGCCGCGAGCAGGCCGGCCAGCCGCCGACCGGTCCGGGTCTGCGCGTACGGGATCAGGGCCAGCGCCTCCTGCCACGTCCGCACCGCGGCGTCCTGGTCGCCGGCGGCGGCGAGGGCGTCGCCGAGCAGCGCCAGGACCTCCGCGGCCGGCGCCGACGCCGAGGCCTCCTGGTAGGCGACCGCCGCCTCGCGCCAGCAGTCGACCGCCTTGCCGGGCTCCCGGCGGACGGAATGCACCTGGCCGAGCACCTCCCACGCCTCGGCGATGCCCAGCCTGTACTGCGCTCCGCGCGACAGCGCCATCGCCCGCTCGGCGCAGCGCAGGGCCTCTTCCGCCCGGCCCAGTTCGGCGTAGCTCGCGGCCATGATCACCAGGACGTCCGCGAGCAGCTTGTCGTCTCCGGCCGCCCATGGCCCCAGCGCCGCGGAAAGCGCCCGGACGACCTCCTCGTGTCGCCCCTGGGCGCTCAGAATCATCGCCCGATTGATCCCGGCCCGGGTCATCTCGTCGTACAGGCCGAGCCGGGCGAGCAGCTCGACCGCCTCATCGAGATGCCCGACCGCGCTCTCGTGCTCGTGCCGGAAGTAGGCCGCCCCGGCCAGGCTGCGGTGCATCCGGGCCTGCCCGACGAGGTCGCCGCCCGTTCGGGCGGCCTCGAGTGCCACCTCGCCGGTCGTCGTCCAGTCGGCCCACCGGCCGCTGCGTTCGAAGAAGTGCTGCATGCCCAGGGCGAGCTGCCAGGCCTCGGTGTGCCGGCCCTGCCGGGCGGCCCGGCCGACCAGCGCTATCAGGACCTGCCGCTCGGCAGTGAACCAGCGCATGGCGTCGCCGTGGCCGGCGAAGCGCAGCGTGGTCTCGCCCGGCCCCGGCTCGATCATCGGGTGGTACTCGGAGGCCAACAGCCGTCGGTGCGCCTGATAGCCGCTGGCCCGGTAGAACTGCAGGCAGCGCAGCTCCGCGGCCGCACGCTCGGCCGGGCTGTCGTTCTCCTCGCCGAGCTCCGTGGCGTAGGCCAGCAGCAGGTCGTGGGTGCGGTAGCGGCCTGGCGGGTCCTCGCGGATCAGGTGCGCGCGGCTCAGCTCACCGAGCAGTGCCCGCGCGCTCCGCAGCGGGACGCCGGCCAGGCCCGCCGCCCCGGCGATCGAGATGTCGGGGCCGGGGTGAATCGGCAGCAGCCGGAAGAGTCGGGCGGCCGGGGCGGAGAGTGCCCGGTAGGACCAGGAGAAGATGGCCCGCAGGCCGGTCTGCGGGTCCTCGCCGTCAAAGCCGTCCAGGCTCCCGGGCGCTCGGGCCAGCTCGGCGGCGATCTGCGCCGTCGGCGTCCGCGGCAGGCTCGCCGCACGGGCGGCCACCACGGCCAGCGCGAGCGGCAGCCGCCCGCAGCTGGCGATGATGGCGTCGATCGCGGCCGGGTCCGCCGCGACGCGGCCGGCGCCGAGCGGCCCCAGGAGCGCCGCGCGGGCCTCGTCGACGCTCGGCAGGCCGACCGGCAACGGGTGGGCGCCGGCCGTGGTCAGCAGCGTGCTGAGCCGGCTGCGGCTGGTGACGATCACCAGACAGCCGGGGCTGCCCGGCAGCAGGTGCCGGATCTGCTCGGCGTCCCGGCAGTTGTCGAGCACGATCAGCAGGCGCCGGCCGGCAAGGCGGCTGCGGTACAGGCCCGCCTGGGCGTGCAGCTCGGCGGGAATGCCCTCCTGGGGCACCCCGAGCGAGCCGAGGAAGCCGCGTAGCGCCTCGGCCGGGCTCATCGCCGGCTCGCGCCCGTCGTATCCGCGCAGATCGACATAGAGCTGCCCGTCCGGGTAGGCCGCGGCGAACCCGTGGGCGAGGTGGACGGCGAGGGCGGTCTTGCCGATCCCGGGCATGCCGTCGATCGCGAGCACCGCCGGCCCGCCCGGGCGCGCGACCGCCGCGCGGGCCTCGGCGAGGAGGTCGTCCCGGCCGCTGAAGAAGGGCAGGTCCGGCGGCAGCTGCGCGGGCCGGGGAAGGGGCGACGGCGACCCGGTACGCGCCGGCCGGGTGCGCTGGTGCAGCAGCCGGTCGTACGCCTCCCGCAGCTCCTCGCCAGGATCGATGCCCAGGTCCTCGGCGAGCCGGCGGCGCACCACCCGGTATGTCTCGACGGCTTCCGCCTGGCGGCCGTCGGCGGCGAGCGCCAGCAGGAACCGGGCCTGCAGCGACTCGTCGAGCGGGTGCTGCTCGGCGGCCTGCCGCAACGGCGCCAGCACCGCGCTCAGCCGGCCGCAGCGCTCGGCGGCGTCGGCCGCCTCGCGCACGGCCTGGGCGCGTTCGGCCTCCACCGCGAGGAACGCGGGATGCAGGCGGGAGGCCGGTTCCAGGCCCGCGGCGCACCGGCCGCGCCACAGCCGCAGCCCGTCGAGGGAATGCCGCAGCGCCGACTCCGGGTCGCCGTCCTGCAGGCTCCGGCCCGCCAGCCGGCTCAGCGACCGGAACTTCAGCAGGTCGAGGGAGTCCTCGGCGGCGCGCAGCCGATAGCCCGAGAGCTCCCGGAGGATGTGCCGGCCCGCCGACCTGGTGGGCAGGCCGGGCTCGAGCAGCCGCCGAAGCACCCCGACGTGCCGGTGCACGACGTTCGCGGCGCTGGCCGGGGCCTCCTCGTCCCAGAGCAGGTCGACCAGCTCGGCCAGGGAGACCGGTGAGCCGGCCCGGGCCAGCAGCAACGCGAGCACCAGGCGCTGCTGGCGGGCGCCCAGACGCAGTTCGGCGCCGGCGCGGACGACTCTGAGCGAGCCGAGCACCGAGAAGTCGATCGTCTCGTCCGCCTCCGCCCGCACACCGGCAACGGTAACCGGCGATCCGCCACCGGGACCTTGCGACCACCGGGCCTCCGGGACGCGACGGGAGCGGCGGGGCCGACCACTCCTCGTTGACCGCCGCGTCGCCGCCACGTCACTGAATGAGATACACCGGGCCGTCGCCGGTCGTGCTCGTACGCGTGGCGGCAACGGCGCCCCAGGTGGGTGTCCTCTGGCGCGGGCCGCGTCGGAGATGGCGACGCCAGCGAGTACGGCGGTGGCGGCGACGCCGCCCAGCAGCGGCGGCACGTGCACCATCGCCGGTGTCAGGGCGGCCAACGCGAGCAGCCCGATCAGCCGGTTACGGGACACGCGGGTGAAGACCGTGTATTCGAAAGCAGCCCGCCCGGCGAGGAACAGCGCGGGTCCGCCGAGCATCACGGCGAGCCAGGCCGGCTGGCTGTGCCCGAGTGGACGAGTGATGAAGAGTTCCGCGCCGACGGCGGTGAACACGACGCCGGCCACCATGGCCAGGTGGGTGAATGACACGGAGCGGGCGAGGCGGGCAGGGTCAGGGGCCGCTGCGATGGCTGCGGACAGCAACTCCCCGGCGCGGTAGATGTAGATCCGCCACAGCAGCACGGTGATCGTGATCGACACGATGAGGGCCGCGGTGCGGTTGGCCGCGAAACCGGTGCCGCGGAGCGTCAGTCCGATCACCAGGACCACCTCGCCGAGCGCGATGATGAAGAACTGCCGATATCGTTCGGCCTGATGCTCGGCCACGCTCGGTAGCAGTGCGGTGGGCGTGCGGCCGATCCCCGGCGTGGGGTGCCGCAGCGCGTATGCGGCGTAGTCCAGGACCACGGCCAGGGTCCACAACACCGCGCGGGCCGTAGAGCGATCACCAGGAAGATTTCGCGGCCGATGTGGATGGCAACGTACGCGCCCGCGAAGATCAGCCCCGCTCGCTGAACACCTCGGGCAGCGCGACCGCCATCACGAGGGCGCCGATCATGATCCCGATGGCCAGGACCTGGACCTCCGGCCGCTGCGGGTCGAACAACTCGGTTGTCCAGGCCGTGGTGAACCACACCCACCAGACGGCCAGCAACAGCACCAACGTCTGGAAGGCGCCGCTCCACGCGAGATTCTGAACCAGCGCGTACGAAAGCTGTGCGAGCGCGAAGACAAAGGCCAGATCGAAGAACAGTTCCAGGTACGTGGCCCGGGGATCTCCCCGCCCGCGCAACAGCCCGCGTGCCCTACCGGTCGTCATAGGCCCGCCCGTTCTGCCGGATTTGTACCAGGCCGAAGCAGTCATATCACGCCGGCACGCCTCCCCACGGCAACCAACAGCAACGGCAGTAGCCGGGCGTCCTCAGGTCGGGGAGTTCGAGCAGACCCAAGAGCTCTGCCGTCGGGGCATGAGCCGGTCATCGACCTCGGAACGCCTCCAGGCAGCCGCCGAATCAGTCCGTTCAGCCCTGGTGAAACGGTGTCTGACCTGGTCCGCTGAGGGATAGGACCACTCGGTTGGTCATTGGACCGGAATCGAGGCCGGCATGGACAGCAGGTATCTCCCTCGACATGCGCGCCGCCTGAGCGGCGCCCTCCTGGTCAGCGTCGTCACCCTGCTGGCGTTCGCCGGAGCGGCGCCGGCCTCCGACCGCACCATCGCCGCCCCGGCCACCGCCGTCAACCCGACAGCGGCCGCGGTGACGGGCCCGTCGCCCGGCACGTTCACCGGACTGGGCTTCGACGCCTGCACCGCCCCGTCGACCGAGACCATGCAGGCGTGGCTGGCCGCCTCGCCCTACCGGGCGATCGTCATCTACTTCGGCGGTGTCAACCGCGCGTGCACCCAGCCCAACCTGACCGCCTCGTGGGTCGCCGCGCAGCAGGCGGCGGGCTGGCATCTCGTGCCGATCTATCTCGGGTTGCAGGCGCCGTGCACGACGTCCACCAAGCGCTATCTCATCGACGCGGCGAACGCGGCGGCGCAGGGACGCGCACAGGCGGACGACGCGGTCGCACAGGCGAAGGCGCTGGGCCTGGCGCCGGAGAGCGTACTCGTCTTCGACATGGAGGCGTACCGGACCGACGATCCGGCCTGCCGCTCCGCGGTGCTCGCGTTCATGAGCGCCTGGACGGCGCGACTGCACGACCTCGGCTACCTCTCCGGCTTCTACAGCAGCATGGCCTCCGGGGTCGCCGACCAGGTCGCGGCCTACCACACCGCCGGCTACGTCCGCCCCGACTACCTGGACTTCGCCCGCTGGGACGGAGTCGCCACCGTGTCCGACCCGGCGATCCCCAGCTCGTACTGGTCTCCGCAGCGCCGGATGAAGCAGTACCGAGGCGACCACAACGAGACGTGGGGCGGGGTGACGATCAACATCGACAACGATTACCTTGACGTCGCTCCCATCCCGGCGAGTCCCTTCGGGGACTTCACCGGCAACGGCTGGTCCGACCTGCTGAGCCGCCAGCCCGCCACGGGCAACCTGTATCTCTACCCCGGCAACGGGACGTCCCTCGGCATCCGCACGACCGTCAGCACGGGATGGAACGGCATGGATGTCATCATCCGGACGGACTTCACCGGGGACGGGCACGGCGACGTCATCGCCCGCGACAAGGCGACCGGCTACCTGTGGTTGTATCCGCACACGCCGTCGGGGTGGGGCAGTCGGATCCGCCTCGGTACCGGTTGGAACTCGATGCGCGAGATCACCCCCGCCAACGACGTCAACCGGGACGGCCACCGGGACGTGCTCGCCGTGCAGACCTCCACCGGATACCTGTACCTGTACCCGGGCCGCGGCACGTCGTTCGGTCCACGAACGAATCTCGGAACCGGCTGGAACACGATGGACGAACTCACCGGAGTCGGCGACTTCAACCGCGACGGCCACCAGGACCTCATCGCCCGGCAGAAGTCGACCGGCAACCTCTTCCTCTACCCGGGGCGGGCAGGCGGACTCGGTACGAAGCTGCAGCTCGGCACCGCATGGAACAGCATGCGTGACCTCGTCGGCGTCGGTGACTTCAACCGCGACGGCTATCCGGATCTGCTCGCCATCGAGAAGTCCACGAGCTACCTGTACCTCTACCGCGGTCAGGGCACGAGCTTCGCCGCCAGGATCCGGCTCGGTGTGAGCTGGGGCGGCATGCAACCCCTGCTGTGAGGTACCGCCGCCCACGAGCGGCGGCACTCAGGTCCTGTTCCGTCACTCAGAGTCATGGCTCATTCCACCTTGGTGCCCTGTTCAGTCGCTCAAGGTCTTGACGTCCTGTTTGGTGTAACTATGCCCCGAAATTCGAATGTGCAGATAGTGGTACATCCACGAACCGCTTGATTGCTCAATCAGGACATATCCGTCGTAGCCGGACTCGTAGCCTCGACCGGTGCCCTTTCGCATCCCTTTCGATGAACTCCCCCGTCGCCCGCAGGTCGCTTCGCCGACCCTCCCCTCCGGACCGCTTCCACCGGTATTCGTCGACGTCACCGGAACCCGCCGCCGACGGATCGGATGGGCGGGATTCCTGGTCGCCCTCGCGTCGCTGACGTACCTGCCGATGGCCGCGAGCGGCCTGCTGCCCGGTCCGCCGGCGCCGGCACAACCCGAGCCGCTCACCGTCGGCGGCGTTCCGGTCGATCGCAGCGGACGCCCGCCGGCCAGCAGGCCATCGCCACTCGACGCCGCATACCCACAGCGGACCGAGGGGCCTTCGGACAAGGTGGACCGGCCACCGCGCCCCGCCCGTCAGGAGCGGGAGCCCCACCAGCCGGACCTGCCGCCCCAGCCGCGCGACCCCGCACTCGACGGGCCTGAACTCGACGCGCCTCCGACCGCCGACAGCAGCGAACCGGCACCGGTCACGGCCTCGCCGGCCCTGCCCGTTCCCGGCCGGGAGGCAACGCCGTCGACCCCCAGAAGCAGCGAACCGGCACCGGTCACGGCCTCGCCGGCCCTGGCCGTTGCCGGCCCGGAGGCGATCAGGTGACCGTTCTGAGTCGCCCTCTCGCCGGTGGCCCACCCGGGCGACGCCGGTCCGGCCGCGCCGGTCGGTGGACCGGCCGGTTCGTCTGCGCGTCCCTGCTGACGGTGGTCGTGTGTGTGCTCCTGGTCGAGGCGTACGCGAACGCGGGATTCAGACCCGACCACGTGGGCGAGTCCGAAGACCAGCTCATCGTTCCGCCGGACATCCTGAGCGGCGGCCCGGTCCTCGACGTGCGCGGCGAGCAGGCCCGGTCCTACCGGATGCCCGCGAAGACCATCGCACTCACCTTCGACGACGGGCCGGATCCCACCTGGACCCCCAAGGTGCTCGACGTCCTGCGGCGGCACCGGGCCAGGGCCACCTTCTTCGTGATCGGTTCGCAGTCGGCCCGGCACCGGGACCTGGCCCGGCGGACCGTCGCGGAGGGGCACGAGCTCGGTGTGCACACGTTCACCCATCCGGACGTGAGCGTGCTGCCGAGCTGGCGGCAGCGGATGGAGTACGCACAGACCCAGATGGCGATCGTGGACGCTGCCGGCGTACGCACCAGCCTCCTGCGCTTTCCCTACTCGTCGCTGCCCAGCGCTGTCGACGACGCCAACTGGCCGGTCATCCGGGCGGCCGCCCGACTCGGCTACCTGACCGTGGTGAACGACGTCGACAGCCGGGACTGGGCCCGCCCCGGCGTGGACGCGATCGTGCGGAACATGACGCCGGCCGAGGGTGCGGGTGCCGTGGTGCTGCTGCACGACGCCGGCGGCGACCGGTCGCAGACCATCGCCGCACTGGACAGGTTCATTCCCCTGATGCAGGCAAGGGGCTACACCTTCACCACGGTGAGCGACGGGATGAACCGGGCGCGGCCGGGGGCGGAAGCCTTCGTCGGCAACGTCCCGGCGTCGACCGTGGACCGCTGGCAGGCGGCCCCGATCCGCTGGGCGATCGTGCTGGCCGATGCGATCCTGCGCGGTCTGGCCGTCCTCTTCGTGGTGGTCGGGGCGCTCATGCTGGCCCGGACGCTGCTGCTGGTCCTGCTCGCCCGCAAACTTGCGCGGCGACGGCGGATGCACCGCTGGCCCTGGGGGGTCACCACCGCACCGGTGTCGGTGATCGTGCCCGCCCACAACGAACGGGCCGGCATCGTTGCCACGGTTCGTTCTTTGGCCGCCAACGACCACCCGGGCATCGAGGTGATCGTGGTCGACGACGGTTCGACCGATGGCACGGCCGACCTCGTCGACGCGCTCGGCCTCGACACCGTGCGGGTCATCCGCAAGCCCAACGGAGGCAAGGCGAGCGCCCTCAACACCGGTCTCCTGTACGCCTCGCACGACATCATCGTGACCGTCGACGCGGACACCGTCTTCGAGCCGGACGCGATCCGCAGGCTCGTCGAACCGTTCACCGATCCACGGATCGGCGCGGTGGCCGGCAACGTGAAGGTCAGCAACCGGCACGGGCTGCTCGGCCAGTGGCAGCACATCGAGTACGTCATCGGCTTCAGCCTGGACCGCCGGTTCTACGAGACGCTCGGCTGCATACCGACGGTGCCGGGGGCGATCGCCGCCTTCCGCCGGCGCGCCCTGACGGGTGTCGGCGGGATGAGCGGCGACACGCTGGCCGAGGACACCGACGTCACCATGGCGGTCCTCCGTGCCGGTTGGCGGGTGGTGTACCAGGACCGCGCCCGCGCCTGGACGGAGGCGCCCGCGTCGTTGGGCGACCTGTGGCGACAGCGCTGCCGGTGGAGCTACGGCACCCTGCAGGCGATGTGGAAGCACCGGGGCGCGGTGTTCGACCGCGGCACCTCGGGCCGCTTCGGCCGCTTCGGCCTGCCCATGCTCGCCCTCTTCGGCGTGGTGCTGCCCCTGCTCGGTCCGGTGCTCGACCTGCTCGCCCTGTACGGGCTCTTCTTCATGGACACGAAGACGACGGCCGTGGCGTGGGTAGCGATGCTGGTCGTGCAGGCCCTCACCGCGGCGGTGGCCTTCCGGCTCGACGGGGAACCGCTGCGCCCGCTGCTCACCCTGCCGATTCAGCAGTTCGCCTACCGCCAGCTGATGTACCTGGTCCTGGCCCGGTCCGTGGTGACGGCGGTGACCGGCTCCCGCCTGGGTTGGCGCAAGGTCAAGCGCGCCGGCGACGTCGTGGGCCACCATGCACCCGCGCCGACGGACGGTGGCACCGGAAGACACCCGGTCCGGGACCGCTGGTTCGACACGCTGCGGGCCGTGGCGCTGGGCCGCGTCGTCGTGTACCACATGTTCGGCGCCGCCTGGTTGAGCTTCGTCTTCCCCGCCATGGGGGTGATGTTCGCGCTGGGTGGTTCGCTGATGGCTGCCTCGCTCGACCGGTCGCCGAACCGGGCGGTCATCGGCCGCCTGCGTCGCCTGCTGCCGGCCCTGTGGGCGATGGGGCTCGTGCTGGTGCCGGTGATGCTCTGGCACGGCTGGTCCGACCGGCCGGCCTGGCCGGCGCTGTTGAGCTGGCTGGTTCCACTGGTGCAGCCCCCGGGCAACGAGTGGGCGGCGGACGTGACGGGGGTGCTGTGGTACCTCGTGGCGTACCTGTGGCTGGTGCTGCTCTCCCCCGTGCTGCTCGCGGTGTACCGGCGGTGGCCGGTCGGGTCCGTACTCGTCCCGCTGGCCGCCGTGGTGGTGCTGCAGACCGCTGACCCGTCACCCGGCGGGCCGGTGGGGTCGGCGCTGACCGACCTGACCACGTTCGGCGCGTGCTGGTTGGTGGGTTTCGCGCACCGCGACGGCCGGCTGCGGCGGCTTCCGCTGTCGGCGCTGCTGGCCGTCGCAGCCGGGTGCCTGGGGTTCGCGCTCGGCTGGCTCGCCACCCACCCCGGCCAGGGCCTGGACCTCAACGACATCCCCGTCGCCCAGGCGTTCTGGTCGCTGGCCTTCGTGCTGGTCCTGCTCCGGGTCACGCCCTCGATGGGCTGGCTGACCCGGATCCGGCCGCTCGATGTGTTGGTCACGGCGTTGAACAGCCGGGCCCTGACCATCTACCTCTGGCACAACGCCGCCATCGCGGTCTGCTTCGCCATCGGCGACGGCCTGGGCCTGTGGCAGCGGGGCCAGCTGGGCTACCTGGCGGTGGCGCTGGTGATCCTCGCCGGTGTGGTGCTGGCCCTGGGCTGGATCGAGGACGTCAGCGCTCGGCGTCGGCCCCGTCTGCTGCCCTGGGTACGTCCCACGAGGGTGCCCGGGCGCGCGCAGTGGGCCGGAGAGCACCCGGGCGACGTCACCGCGGCGGACGTGCGGCAGCAGGAGGCGGCCGCCATGCGATGACCAGGCGACACGTACGCCGCATTCATGCGAAAACGTAACATTCAGTTAATTTTTTCGTATCATTGACTCACGTTGTCGAGCCTCCCCCACCAGAGGTCCGGGGGGTGCCGACACCGGGGGCGACGCGCCGAACGACGGCGGCGGACGGTTGCCCGGCGGGTAGGACGCCGCCGCGGGCCCGACTGGACACGGACACGATCCGTCCGGACGCCCGCGAGCGGGAAGACGGTGACTTGGGTGGTCACCACGGCCGGCACGAGCCTTCGCCCTCCTACGGGGCCCGTGCCGGCCATCTACCCGGGGCGTCGGCGAAAGGCCCTGAAGGCGGAGAGGAGACAGCATGTCGTATCCACCGAGCACGCCGACCGAGCGGGCACTGTGGAGCGCCGTGGTGGACGGGGTCCGCGCGGCCGGCACGGCGGATCGGGCGGGTTTCGAGGCGGCGGTGAGCCGCCTGCGACGCCTGCCCCGACCGTGGGCGGACCAGGTCCTCGACCACACCGCCGAACTGCTGGCCGAGGAACTCGGCCCGCCCGGGTCCGTCCACTGGCCGCTCCCGGTGCCGCCCGGAGCCGGGCTCGCGCCGTGGGCACGGGCGGACCCGGGCCTGCTCGCCTTCCTCTCCCGACGCCAGCATGGACGACCGGCGCCGACGCCCGGTGATCCGGAGGAGACGGCGCGTCGGCTGCTGTTGATCACCCACCTGGCCCTCGCGGCCCAGGTGGGGGTCGGCGCGTTTCTCGATGTGGCCCTGGTCGGCTCCGGCCCGTCCTCCCGGCCGCCGTCCGGACTGGTCCCGCACTGCCGGCTCGGACGCTGACCGAAGACCCGCGTTCCCGGCTGGCGAGGGGCTGTCGCAGATCCGGGGCCGGTCACGTCACGTCGCCGCGGAGCCCGCGGTCCTGTCCCTCAGGTGCTCTCCACGATGCGGTTCTCCCACGCCCACGCGGCGATCTCGACCCGGTTGCGGGCGTCCAGCTTCGTCTGGATCCCGGAGACGTGGCTCTTGACCGTGCTCAGCGAGATGAAGAGCTCGGCGGCGATCTCGCGGTTGGTGCGTCCCCTGGCGATCTCCCGGACCACCTCGAGCTCCCGGTCGGTCAGCGTGGCGGGCTTGCCGGTGGCCGGCCGGACATCTGATGTGACGTGCCTGAGCAGCCGCAGGGTCACCGCCGGGGACACGAGCGCGTCGCCCTGGTGGGCGGCGCGGACCGCCTCGACCAGCAGCGCCGGTCCGGCGTCCTTGAGGATGAAGCCGACGGCGCCGTAGCGCAGCGCCCCGTAGACGTACTCGTCGAGGTCGAACGTGGTGACCACGACGACCCGCATCGGGTGGGAAACCTGGGGTCCGGCCAGCGCCCGGGTCACCTCGATGCCGTCGAGCCGGGGCATCCGGATGTCCACCAGGCACACGTCCGGGCGCAGCCGGCGGGCCTGGGCGATCGCCTCGACACCGTCGGCGGCCTCGGCGACCACGGTGATGTCGGGCTGGTTCTCCAGGATGAGCCGCAGGCCGCCGCGGATCATGGCCTGGTCGTCGGCGAGCAGCACGCGGATCGTCATCGTGCCGTCCCGGTGGGCAGGGGGAGGGTGGCGAGCACGGACCAGCCGCCGCCGGCGCGGGGCCCGATCCGCAGCTCGCCGCCGAGGCTCTGGACGCGTTCCCGCATGCCGATCAGACCGTACCCACCGCGGTGCCCGTGCCGGGCGGGCGCGGACGGGGAGTCGTCCGCCACCTCGACCGTGATGCCCTCGTCGTCCTGGCCCACCGTGACGGTGACCGACCGGGCGTGCGGGGCGTGCCGGGACACGTTCGTCAGCGCCTCCTGCACGATCCGGTAGACGGTGCTGGTCACCTCGGGCGGCCAGTCTCCCGTCCGCTCAGGCATCCGCAACCGCACTGGTGGTCCCTGGCGGGTGAACCGGTCGACGAGGATGTCGAGCCGCTCGGGCCCGAGCGAGGCGGGCGCCGCGTCGGCGGTGTCGCGGAGCAGGCCGACCACCCGGCGCATCGCGGCGAGCGCGTCGGAGCCGGCCGACTCGATGCCGGCGAGGGTGCTGGGCAGCTTCTCGGGATGCCTGCCGGCGACCAGTTGGGCCGCCTGGGCCTGCAGGACGATACCGGTGATGTGGTGGGTGACGACGTCGTGCAGTTCGCGAGCCAGTTCCAGCCGCTCGTCCCGGCGTACCTCCTCGGCGGTGGCGTGGTTGCGGGCGTCGACCAGGCGCAGGGAGAGCCCGACCGCGACGGCGGCCAGCCAGGCCAGCCCGGCAAGGCTCGCGACGGCCGCGATGCCCGGGGACGGGCGGGCGGCGACCTGGCTGGCCACCACGATCCCGAGTCCGGCGGCGGCCGTGGTCGCCGCCGGCACGGGAGCGAGGGCGCGCACCGCCGCACCGACCAGCACCGCCAGCGCGAGCGCCATCGCCGGACCCGGCTCGGCCGGCAGGTCGGCCAGCCGGGCGACCAGCACGGTCAGCGCGGTGATGGTGAGCCCGGCGGCGGCGAACCAGCCCCGATGCCACCGGCGGGCGAGGGCGAGCAGGCACACCACCGCGGCGGCGACCCCGCCGAACAGCCAGTACCGCGCGCCCCAGCTCTGCGCGATCGCGACGGCCTCGACGAGGATCGCCGCCAGGAAGGCGCCGCCGAGCGCCACCTCGGCGGCGGCGCCGGCGAGCCGCTCCCCCGTCACCCCGCCGAGACTACGGAACCGGCCCGTCCGGACCGTGCCGTCCCGCCGGCCGGTGCCGGCCGGCGGCGGGACGTGCTGCAGGCGGGACACGATCACCGGGCCCGGGTGGGCCGCGACCACGGCGAGGGCGCCGGGACGGTGGCGGGACGCTGCCGCGCGCTGGCGGCGCGCAGGGTCAGCCCGGCCGTCACGGCGGCGAGCCAGCCCAGCGCGTCCAGCAGGGTCACCGCCGTGAACCCGCCCTGGTTGTCCCGGGCGGAGAGCCAACTGCCGACGACGACCAGCAGACCGCCGGCGCCGATGGCGGCGGCCGTCCGAGCCGGCAGGGTCCGGACGGCGGAGCCGACCAGCACCGCCAGCGCCAGCCCGGTGACCGGGCCCGGCTCCTGCGGCAGCTCGGCGACGCGGGAGACGACGACCGCGAGGGCGGCGACCGTCACGCCGGCGACCGCCGTGCGGAACCGGTCCGCGCCACGCATCAGGGCCAGCAGCGAGACGAGCGTCCCGACCACGCCGTTGACGACGGCGTACCCGGCGCCCCAGCTGTCCGAGATCAGGTACGCGGTGCAGGCCAGACCCAGGACGAGCACCACACCGAGGCCGACGGTGAACAGGATGCTCGTTGATCGACTCGACTCGTTCATGCCTGCCAGGCTAGGAAAACCGTGGGCCGGGCGAACCAGTCAAAAGTACGGTCGGGCCGGCCGCGAACCGTGCCGCAGACCGATGATCCGCCGCGGCCTGCCGCGCAGGATGTGGCCATGCCACACGACTCCGGACCGGTCCTGCAAGCCGAGGGCCTCACCAAACGGTACGGTCGCCACACCGCGTTGACGGACTGCACCCTCACCATCCCGAGGGGGCGGGTGATCGGCCTGGTCGGCCCGAACGGCGCCGGCAAGTCCACACTGCTGCAACTGGCGTGCGGGCTCATCGCTCCGACCTCGGGCACCCTGCGGGTCCTCGGCGCACCGCCCGCAGCCGACGCGACACACCTGGCCAAGGTGGGATTCGTCGCCCAGGACACCCCGGTCTACGGGACCTTCACGGTCGCCGAGCACCTGCGGATGGGCGCCCGGCTCAACCCCGGCTGGGACCAGGGCCTCGCCGACCGACGGATAGTCCAGGCCGGGCTGGACCCGGGGCAGAAGGCGGCCGGCCTCTCCGGCGGGCAACGCGCCCAGCTCGCTCTGACCATCGCCGCGGCGAAGCGGCCCGAGCTGCTCATCTTCGACGAGCCCGCGGCCGCGCTCGACCCGCTGGCTCGCAACGTCTTCCTGCAGAACCTGATGGAGTCCGTCGCCGAGCTGACGGCCAGCGCGATCCTCTCCTCCCACCTGCTCGGCGATGTGGAACTGGTCTGCGACCACCTGATCGTGCTGTGCGCCTCGCGGGTCCAGATCGCCGGTGACGTGGCCGAGCTGCTGGCCGGTCACCACCGGCTGATCGCGCCGCGGGGGGTGCTGGATCAGCTGCCTCCCGACGTCGAGGTGATCGGGATGGAGCACACCGACGGACACAGCCGGGCGGTGGTCCGTGCGCCGCGGCTGCTGCCCGAGGCGGCCTGGACGGTCGAGCCCGTCGGGCTGGCGGAACTCGTCCTCGCGTACCTGCGCCGCGCCGCCGGCACGCCCGCCGGCTGCGTCCCGACCAGCGCCGGGGAGACGTTCCGATGATCTGGATGAGCGTGCGGCAGTTCCGCGCCCAGGCACTCGCGGGCATCGTCGCCCTCGCCCTGCTCACCGCCTACCTCCTGTACCTCGGTCTGGACATCCGGGCGGCGCGCGACGGCTACCTCGCCCAGTGCCGGCCGCAGGGCGACTGCACCCAGGCGCTGGCCCAGTTCGCCACCGACTACGAGAACCTGCTGCTCTTCCTGGCCGGGCTGCTCGGGCTCGTCCCCGCCGTCCTCGGCATGTTCTGGGGCGCGCCGCTGATCGCCCGCGAACTGGAGGCCGGCACCCACCGGCTGGTCTGGAACCAGAGCGTGACCCGCCGCCGCTGGCTGCTCGTCAAGCTGCTCGTCGTCGGCGTCGGCAGCATGGTGGCGGCCGGCCTGGCCAGCCTGCTGCTCACGTGGGCGGCCAGCCCGGTCGACGCGGTGGCCGACGCCCGGTTCAGCACCATCGTGTTCGGCGCGCGCAACATCGCACCCGTCGCGTACGCGGCGTTCGCCGTCGTCTGCGGCGCCGTCGTCGGGCTGCTCACCCGGCGTACGCTGCCGGCGATGGCGATGACGATGCTGGCCATCCTCGTGATCCAGTTCGCCGAGCCGAACCTCGTCCGGCCGCACCTGATGCCGCCGGTCACCACCGACAAGGCGATGACCGAGGACGCGATCAACGAGGCGCGCGGCCTGGGCAGCATCACCAACGGCGCCAGCGTCAAGGGCCTCACCGTCCCGGACGCCTGGGTGACCGACGTCAGCGACCTGCGTACCAGCGACGGCCGCACCCTGGACAGCCGGACGTTCGACGACTGCCTCTCCGCCCCGAACGACCCGGCGGTGCCGGCCACCGGCAGGTTCGGCGCGGCCGCACGCTGCCTCGGCGACCTGAACCTGCACGTGGCGATCACCTACCAGCCGTACCACCGCTACTGGCGGTTCCAGGCTCTGGAGTCGGGGCTCTACCTCCTCCTCGCCGGGCTGCTGACGCTCTTCGGCCTCTGGCGGGTTCAGCGCCGGATCACCTGACCGGCGACGTCCCTCGGCGGACGACTGCGGAGCCCTGGCCGGACACGGGGCCGGCCAGGGCTTTGCAGGGAAGCGGACGCTGCTTGAGCGGTGGGCTCCGGCGTGCGGCGGGGACTTACTCAGGAAGCTGCGGCAGGCCCCTCACGCCCCGAGGCGGGCAGCGGGTCAGGAGGATGCGGCGGGCTTCCTGGTGGGGTCGGCCGAGGAGGCGCCGTCAGTGGGACGGCGGGTCAGGACCTGGGGGCCGAAAGCCGTGATGGCGACCGTGTGTTCGGAGTGGGCGGTGCGGGAGCCGTCGGCGGAGCGGATCGTCCAGCCGTCGTTGTCGAACCTGATTTTGTCGGTGGAGCGGCAGAACCAGGGCTCGATGGCGATGGTGAGGCCGGGGCCGAGTCTCAGGCCTCGGCGGGGGCGGCCGTTGTTGGCGACGTGCGGGGCCTCGTGCATGGTGCGGCCGATGCCGTGGCCGCCGAACTCGGCGTTGACGCCGTAGCCGTAGGAGTGGGCGACCTCGCCGATCGCGGCGGAGATGTCGCCGAGGCGGCCGCCGGGCTGGGCGGCGCTGATGCCGGCCTCCAGTGCGACCTCGGTGGCCTCGATCAGCCTCAGGTCGGCCGGGTCGGGGGTGCCGACGACGACGGAGAGCGCGGAGTCGGCGACCCAGCCGTCGATGCAGGCCGCCATGTCGATGCTGAGCAGGTCACCGTCCCGCAGGACATAGTCGTGCGGCAGGCCGTGCAGCACCGCGTCGTTGACCGACAGGCACAGCACGTTGCGGAACGGGCCCCGGCCGAACGAAGGGGCGTAGTCCCAGTAGCAGGATTCCGCGCCCCGTTCCTTGATCCGGCGGCGGGCGTGGTGTTCGAGGTCCATCAGGTTGACGCCGACCGCGGCGACACCACTCAGCTCGGCGAGCAGCTCGCCGACGAACTGGCCGGTCACCGCCATCTGGCCGATCTCCTCGGCGGACTTGAGCTCGATCACGACAGCCTCCCCCTCTGCATGCGGTATTTTTATACCACGTGAGGTCGGGGCTGCTCCGGAGGGATATCCTGCTGGCATGGTTCGCCAACCACTCACCGCCGAACAGATCGCAGCGGGCCAGCGCCTCGGAGTCGCCCTCCGGGCCGCGCGGGCCGGCCGCAGCCTCGTCGAGGTGGCCCTGGCAGCCGGCATCTCCCCCGAGACGCTACGCAAGATCGAGGCGGGCCGCCTTCCCGCACCGGCGTTCGGCACTGTGGTCTGCCTCAGTCAGGCCCTCGACGTCCCCCTCGGCGACCTGGCCGACGTGTGGCTGGCCGACATGCGCATCCGCCAGGCGTCCTAGAGACCAGCCGCCCACGTACTGATCCGTTTTAGGCTTCGTGCGGGCTTGCCCGGTGTGATGGCTGGTCTTGGCGGCGGTGCTGGTGGTGGTCGAGACCGAGGGCCGGTCTTCGCGGCTGGGAACGGGCAGCCTGCCGACCGTCCACAGTTGCCCTGCCCGCTCTTGAAGGAGATCCACTCGTGACAGCATCCGACCAGTACGCCAACGTCCGTTACCTCGTCGATGACGTCCAGACGGCCGTCGACTTCTACACCACCCATCTCGGCTTCACCCTCAACACCAGCGCCGCGCCCGCGTTCGCTGACGTGCTGCGCGGCCCGCTGCGGCTGCTGCTGTCCGGGCCGGCCAGTTCCGGCGCCCGCGCCACTCCCCACGACGCCACCAGCCCGGGCCGCAACCGCATCCACCTCATCATCGACGACCTGGACGCTGAGATCGACCGACTCCGTGGCGCGGGGCTGTCGTTTCGCAGCGAGCCGGTCTCCGGGCCCGGCGGGCGGCAGATCCTGCTCGCCGATCCCGCCGGCAACCTGATCGAGCTGTTCCAACCCGCCACGCCAACCACCTGACCGCAGCCCGCCGTGAAAGCTCCACCGGCGTTCGGGCCGGTGGTGGAGACGCGGTCAGCCGGTCAGCCCCGTGCGGCGGGAGCGGGCCAGGCCCAGCCCGCCGAGGACCATGGCGATCAGCCCCACCACCAGGGCCACGAAGCCGCCGACTATTCCGCCGCCGGTACCGGGACCACCATCGGCGCCGGCAACCACCAGCCCGCCGATGACCACGGCGGCCAGCCCCGCCGCCAGGGCCACGACGTGCCCCCTCTTTCCGGTGCCGGTGCCGATACGACCGGCGGACCGGGCCAGAGCCAGCCCACCGATGACCACACCGACCAGCCCGAGCAGCGCGGCCACCAGGGACCAGAGACGCCCGGCGGTCAAGGTGTAGGAATCGGCGGCGGCCGGCTGGACCAGGACGTACGCGGCCGTCGGTGTGGCAGACCCGAAATCTCCGTGCATGGCGGCTTCGGCGGCGGCAAGCAGGTGACGGACGGACATGGGGTGCTCCTTCTCTTCTTGCGACTGGACGTCGCCTGATCCTGTCCGCTGGACCCACCGCCGGTCGTCGTGCGGACGCAGGCAATTCGCGCTGCCGCCGATGCCGTAGCCGGCTGCCGCGGCTGCCGCAGGCGCCGCGAAGGTACTGCGGGCGCGGTATGCCGCCACTCGTCCGCGAGCCGGATTCGCCGGCAGCGGCGTCCGGCTAGGGTGCGCGCATGGACAGAGGACGGTTCGATGTCCCGGCCGGGGTCCGAGACTGGGCGATCGCCATCGGCGTGGCGGCGGCGCTGCTGGCCGCCGGGCTGTCCGGACAGCAGTCCGCCACGAACGCCGACCTGCTCGGCTACGCGCTGTTGGCGGCGGGTGGTCTGGCGCTGGCCGCGCGCCGCCGGGCTCCGGTTCCCGTGCTGGCGGCGACCGGGCTGTGCGCGGTGGCTTATCAGGCGGCCGGTGTCGACGTACCTGCCGTCGCGTATCTGTTCGCGGTGTACGCAGCCGTGCGAGCGGGACACCGCATCATCACGGTGGCGGCAAGCGTGATCCTGCTGGCCGCTCTCCCCCTGGCGGCCCTGGCTTCGGGCCTGCACGACACGGGCGAGGCGTTCGCGCAGGCCCGAGGCGCCCTCGAAATCGCCTGGCTGATCGCTGCCGGTGCCGCGGGAGAGGCGCTGCGGCAGGCCGAACGGCGGGCGGACGAAGCCGAGCGCACCCGGGAGGAGACCGCACGGCGTCGGGCCGACGAGGAGCGGCTGCACATCGCGCGGGAGTTGCACGATTCGCTCACCCACCAGATCTCGGTCATCAAGGTGCAGGCCGAAGTTGCCGTCCACGTGGCCCGCAAGCGGGGTGAACCGGTGCCGGAGGCCCTGCTGGCGATCCGGGAGGCCGGTCGTGAGGCGGCCCGGGAGCTGCGAGCGACCCTGGAGGCGCTGCGCGACGACGACACCACCCCGCCACGCGGGCTCGACCACATCCCGGAGCTGGTGGAGCGGGCTGGCAGGACGGGCCTGGAGGCGACGCTGACGATCGAGGGACAGCGGCACGACGTGCCGGCGGCGGTGGGCCGGACGGCATACCGGATCGTTCAGGAGTCGCTGACCAACATCGCCCGGCACGCCGCCGCGGCTAACGCGTCGGTCCGGATCGACTGCCGACCCGACGTCCTCGCCATCCAGGTCGATGACGACGGCAAGGCCACCCCGGACACCGCGCCGATGCCCGGCGTCGGGCTGCTCGGGATGCGCGAACGAGTCACCGCGCTCGGCGGTCGTCTGCGCGCGGAACCGCGCAGCGAGGGCGGCTTCACCGTCCGGGCCGAACTCCCCGTGGACCAGACATCATGATCCGGGTCCTGCTGGTCGACGATCAGCCGCTCATTCGCAGCGGGTTCCGCGCGCTCCTCGAGGCCGAGGACGACATCGAAGTGGTGGCCGAAGCCGCCAACGGGAGCGAGTGCCTGACGCTGGCCAGGGAACACCTGCCCGACATCGCTCTCATCGACATTCAGATGCCGGTCGTCGACGGCATCGAGGCGACCCGGCGCATCGCCGCGGACCCGATCCTGGCCCGGGTGCACGTCGTCATCCTGACCAACTACGGCTTGGACGAATACGTCTTCAACGCGCTGCGCGCCGGCGCGGCCGGATTCCTCGTCAAGGACATCCAACCGGAAGACTTCCTGCATTCCGTACGCGTCGCCGCGCGCGGCGACGCCCTGCTCGCACCGTCCATCACCCGCCGGCTGATCAACCGGTACGTCAACCAGCCGCTCCACATCGCCGCCGGCACCGGGCTGGACGAGCTGACCAGCCGCGAACGCGAGGCCGTCGCCCTGGTCGCCCAGGGCCTGTCCAACGACCAGATCGCCAACCGCATGGTGATCAGCCCGCTCACCGCGAAAACCCACATCAACCGAGCCATGACCAAGCTGCACGCCCGCGACCGCGCCCAACTCGTGGTCCTCGCCTATGAGTCCGGTCTGGCAGTTGCGGGCAACTCCTGACTCCACGGTGCGGGTGCGGGCCCGATGATCCTCGTGCTGGCCGCCCTCGCACTGTGCGAACCGTCAAACCTCAACGTCCGCCCGCGAGCCGCAGTACCGGTCCTTCGGCACCGCCGCTTCTCCGGGACCATTCACCTCCAGGTCTCGTCGAAGGCGACCCGACACGCCGTCAAGCGTCTCGGCGGTCCTCTCGGCCGCTGACTGGTGCTGTCCTTCGCTGCTGTACGGGCAGTCGAAAGGCCACCCGCGTCCCGGGAAGTGACCTTTGACCACTGCGGGCTATACCAGGATCGAACCAGTGACCTCTTCGGTGTGAATGTCGATCTCGCCTGCCGTCGCGCTTCAACCGATGCCATCTGATGTCGTCGCATGCGTCCCGGCCACCGTCGAAGGGCGCCCAGTGGTGTATGACGCAGAGCCTCTTGCTGACTTCTTGCTGACGCAGCGACCCAAGCCGGTCCGGGCCTCAGGCGGCCTGGCCGATGCCGGCGCTAGCGCCGCTAGCAGGTCAGGGCCGGCCACATCAGCATGGGCTACCGCTCCCCCGCCGGCCTGCTTCGTCAAGAACGCGGTTGGGGGCACCGTGCTTGAACGTCTGGGCTGGCCGTGCCTGGCGGAAGTCTGATGGGTGTAACCGAGCGAGCGACACCTTCGAATCGTCCTGGACACGTATGTGCAGCACTACAATCGAGGCCGCAGCCATCAAGGCGACGGACTGAGCCTCCGCGCCCGACGACGGCAACAACGTCATCGCCTTCCCCGCTCCGACCGACCGCATCCGGCGCCGAACGATCCTCGGAGGCCTGATCAACGAATACGAGCCAGCCGCCTAAAAGCCCTGATCAGACCTGCGGCTACATTTTGGACCAGCACAGGCTGCCTGAACCTCCGGTGAAGGTAGAACGGGTTGGCCGGACGCCGGCTGTCGGGACGTGCCCCGGCAGCCGGCCCGCAGCCGCTGTCAGTACCAGAAAGAACAGTCACTGTCGAAGGAGTAGTACTCGGGGGCCGGGTGGACCTTGTACCCACCCCAATACAGATTTGCTTGCTTTTCATACTTGTTGTCCAGGGCGGGGCTTCCCGTCTTGTCCTCCGAAGCACGTGATTGCCTGTAGTAGTCGGCGAGGAAGAACGCCATGCCGTAGTAGGCGTACTGATCGGAATGGACGGCCTCGTGACGGGGAAGATCCGGTCCCAGGGTGTATGCCGCGTCCCGGCCACTCATCAAGCGGATGTTCGCCCTCTTGTACGCCTCGCACCTCAACTGGTTCCGGTAGACCGCATGGTTGATCGTCCAGTAGAAGAAGTAGTCGCCCAAGGTCGCCGGCTGATCGCCACCAGGCGAACCGCCATAGCAGACGTACGAGCCGAGCGCCGGATCGCAGTCGCTGTCCGCCCCATACAGTTTTCTAGCCGCCGCGTTCGCGCCGTTGACCTGATTGGCCGTTCTCAGGTAGGCGTACTTCGCCCGCTCCACCAGCACCAACTCGACAGCGGTGGCGGGGCTCTCGCCGGCCATGTTGAAGGCTACGACGCGGAACTGGTGCAGTTCGCCGTCCGAGAAGCCGTACTTCAGGCCGGCGCCGTCCTCGGTGGCCGGCAGTGGCAGCCGGATCCAGAATGAGTCGCCGGCCGTGCGGTACTCCATCCAGTAGAGGACCCCCGGCGTGGCGCTCGGCGTCCAGCTGAGGTAGACCTGGCTGGGGCTCGGCGAGTAGCCGGAGAGGTTGGACGGGGCCTTAGGTAGAGGCGGCATGGGCTTGGCGGAGGCGGTGTTGCTCGCCGCGCTGTCCCCGGCGAGGTTCGTCGCTCGGAGCCGGAAGTTGTACATGGTGCCGTTGGCCAAGTAGCCGGCGACAAAGGTGCAGCACGAGGTGACCGGCAGCTTGAGCTTCGTCCAGGTCGACGACGTGCTGGTCTTGTACTCAACCAGGTAGTACACATTCGGGGTCGGGCTCTTGGTCCAGTTCAACGTCACTCTGCCGTCCCCCGCCGTCGCGATCAGCCCCGACGGCGCCTGGGAAACGGCGGCAGCGGCCGGGCCGACGCCATATTGCTTGGCGCGCTGTCGCCCGCCTGGTTCGTGGCCCGGACGCGGAACTCGTAGGTGGTGCCGTTGGCGAGGTAGCCCGCGACGAACCTGCAGCAGGAGGTCACCGGGAACTTCAGCTTGGTCCAGGTGGAGGCACCGGCGGCCCGGTACTCCACGAGGTAGTACACGTTCGCGGTGGTGCTCTCTGTCCAGTCCAGCGTGACCTTCCCGTCCCCGGCGGCGGCGGTCAGCCCGGACGGCGCCTGGGGGAACGGCGGCAGCGGCGTCGCCGCAGCCACGTTGGTGGTGGCCGACTGGCCGGCCATGTTGCTGGCCGCGACCTTGAACTCGTAGCGGTGTCCGTTGGCGAGGTAGCCGGCGCTCATCGTGCAGCAGTCGGTGACCGGCAGCGCCAGCTTCTGCCAGGACTGACCGGCCGTCGTGTCCCGCAGGTACACGTCGTAGTAGACGCCCGTCGTCGGGCTGGCCGTCCAACCCAGGGTCACCTTGCCGTCCCCGGGGTTGGCGGTCAACGCGGAGGGCGCGGCCGGTACCGGCGGCAGGGGCTTCGCCCTGACCACTGCGGTCGGGTTGGATTCACCGGAACCGTTGATGGCGGTCAGCTTGAACTCGTAGGTATCGCCGTTCGTGAGGTAGCCGGCGGTCATCGTGCAGCAGGTGGTGACCGGGGCGGTCAGCTTCTGCCAGGACTGACCGGCGGAGACGTTGCGCAGGTAGACCTGGTACCACGAGCCGGCCGTGGGACTGCTGGTCCAGCTCAGTGTCACCTTGCCGTCGCCGGGCGCGGCGTCGAGGCCGGACGGCGCCTGCGGGACGCCACCTCGGGCCGTCACCTGGACGGTCGCCGACGCGGGGCTCTCACCGCCGGCGTTCTCCGCGGTCACCTTGAACTCGTAGACGTGTCCGTCGCTCAGGTAGCCCCGGGTCGCCGTGGTGCTGTCGCTGGGCAGGGTCGACTTGCTGAAGCTGGCCTGGCCCGCCGTGACGTCCCGCTGGTAGACCCAGTAGAGGACGCCGGGAGCGGGGGCGTCCCAGTTGAGCTCGATGTTGCCCGAGCCCGCTGGCTGACCGCGTAGATTCGTCGGGGCTCCGGGGCGGGCCTGGTTGCTCGTCGCGGACGCGACGCTGCCCGTGGGGCCCTCGCCGCCGGAGCTGATCGCGGCGACCTTGAACTCGTACGAGTGTCCGTTGCTGAGGTAGCCGGCGGTCATGGTGCAGCAGGAGGTGACCGGGTTGGCGACCTTGGTGAAGGCCGTCTCCCCGGCGGTCACGTCCCGGTAGTAGACCTGGAACCACAGGTCAGAGCCGGGGGCGGTCCAGTCCAGCTTGATCGTGCCGTCGGCCTGGGCGGTGGCAGTCAGGCCAGTGGGCGCTGGCGGCAGCGGGGCGGTCGGGGTCACCTGCACGACGTTGCTGGCCGCGCTCTCCCCGCCCGTACCGCTGGCGGTGACCTTAAACTCGTAGCGGTGCCCGTTGGTGAGCAGGCCGGCGGTCATCGTGCAACAGGTGGTGACCGGCAGTTCCAATGGGGTGAATACGGTCTCGCCGGCAGTGACGTCCCGGACGTACACCAGGTGCCAGTTGTCGGCGCTGCCGTCCCAGGTCAGCACCGCCTGCCGGTCGCCCGCGGTGGCCCTCAGGTTGGTCGGCGCGGCGGGCGGCGCCAGATCCGCGGTGGCGCTGGCCGTCGTCGAGGTCGGCGACTCACCGGCCTCGCTCAGGGCACTGACCTTGTACTCGTAGGTGTGACCGTCGGCCAGCCCGCCGGCCGTCATCGTGCAGCAGGAGGTCACCGGCCACTCCAGCTTGGTGAAATCGGCCTCCCCGGCTGTGACGTCGCGCTGGTACACCAGGAACCAGAGATCTGCTTCCGGCTGCTGCCAGGTGAGCTTGATGCTCCCGTCCGGCTGGGCGGCGGCGGTCAAAGCAGTGGGCGTCGCGGGCAGCGGGTACGTGGCGGTGGCGGTGGCGACACCGGATGCAGAGGACTCACCGCCCTTGCCGAACGCGGTGACCTTGTACTCGTAGGTGTGCCCGTCGGCGAGCCCGCCGGCCGTCATGGTGCAGCAGGAGTCCACCGGCCACTCCAGCTTGGTGAACTCGGGCTCGCCCGCGGTCACGTCCCGCTGGTACACGTTGAACCAGTCCACCGTGTTGGCGTGGCTCCACTGGAGCTTGATCTCGCCCTTGCCCTGAGCGGTGGCGGTCAGACCCGTCGGCGTCGGCGGCTTGCTATAGAAGGCGGTCGCGGTCACCTCGGCGGAGCGCGGAGATTCACCACCGCCGTGCACGGCGACGACCTGGAACGCGTACAGGTGATCGTTCTCCAGCCCGCTCACCGTGTGCGTGGTGTCCTGCGGTGACGGGTCGTACTCTCGGGCCGCCTCCGTCTCCCCCACGGTGACGTCCCGGCGGTACACCTCGTAGCGCCAGACGTCGGGCACGGCCGACCAGGTCAGTGTGACGTTGCCACCGTCGGCGGCAACCGCGTTGAGTCCCGCCGGGGTCGCCGGCGGTTCGATGGTCACGGTGACGGCGACGGCGGTGGAAAGCGGACCCGCACCGCTGGCGTTGCGCGCCCCGACCTTGAACTCGTAGTTGTGGCCGGTCTGGTAGAAACCGGCGATCTTTGTTGAGGTCTGGGTGAGCCCGGTCGAGACCCGGGCGAAATGAGTCTGACCCGCCGTCACGTCCCGCTGGTGCACATCGTAGGTCAGTCCGGTACCGGCAGACGCCTGCCAGCTGAGACTGATGGCACCGCTGCTATCGGCCTGGGCGGTCGGCGCGGCGGGCGCGGCGGGCACCGCGCCCGGGTCGGGCACCGGCCGGGGCCAGTCAACTTCCACGAAGCGGGGCCGGTAGTTGGTCACGTCGGCGTAGACGGCGTCCGGGAGGAGGCTGTTCACGTTGTACGACACCAGCAGCTTGCCGGTGCGGGCCAGTTCCGGGTGGAGCCGGGAGTCGTAGACGATGCTGCCCCCGATGTCCGTCGGTTCGGGCGCGGTGAACAACGGCACCGGGCCACTGAACGGCCCGGTGGGCGAACTCGCCGTGTACGCCACGAAGTCGGCGGAGAAGGTCAGGTTGCTTTCCTGAGTGACCAGGACGTAGCTGCCGTTGATCTTCTGTACGCCGAAGCCGGCGCCCACGCCGGAGAGCAGCCGCGCCGACGAGGCGGGGTCGCTGGACCAGGCGCTGCCGGTCCAGAACTGCCACGCCCCGGACAGCCCGCCCGCCGGCACACGGGCGAGGTGCGCGAACCGCATCTGGTCGGCGTCCTCGGCCCCGTAGATGTACGTGTAGGCGCCATCTTCCAGAACGGCCGAACCCCACGCCACCTTCGACCCGAAGCGCCGGTCGGCGACGCTTTGTACGGTGAGCGCGGGCAGGTCGAAGGTGACCACCGCACTGTCGGCGAGTGCGAAGTCCAGCGGCCCGGTCCCGGTGGTCTTCATCCGCTGGTAGACCACCCGCAGCACGCCACCCTCGACGGTGCCGTCGCCGACCCAGTACTTGTCGTTGCTGCCGTCGACCGGTTTCACCAACGAGGTCGGTGCGGTGCTGGTACCGCCGGTCAGGGTCTCCGTGAGCGAGGAGCCGTCCTGCAGCACGATGGAGTTGTTCACCATCGGGGTGCTCTTCGGGAGGGTGTGGTCGGCGTTGACCGCGCCGATGAGGCTGTCCGAGAAGAGCCAGGCGTCGCGACCGTCGGGCAGCGGGATCGAGACGGTGCTGTCACCGCTGGTCCAACGCCCGCTCGTGTCGCCGTACCGGTTGAACTCGGTGTTGAGGTCGGCGGCGGACATCCCGCCGGTCGGCAGGGCGGCGGCTGCGGGTGACGGCGGTACGCCGACCAGCAGACTGAGGACGACAATGACGACGAGGCCCGCCGCAGTGCGAGGCCGCGACCGCGCGACATTCTTCATTTGATCTCCCCGTGATGTGCACACATCGTCACAGTCGTCTATGCGCGCAGCAAGCATCGATCGGTTGGCGTCGGCTAGCCGAGCAGTTCTTGCGTCGGCGGCCGTCCGTGTGTTAGGTCTGTCCGGCAGCCGGGTAAGGTGAGCGGTCGGGTTGGGTCAGCGGTCGGCCAGCTCGTCGGTGTCGAGCAGGCTCCGGTGCACCCGCCCGGACCGGTACGCGGCCCGGCCGATCATCTGCGCGGCCACCGGGGCGGTGGCCAGTTGGAACACCCCGACCAGCGCGATCATGCCCAGGTCGGCCGGGCTACGCAGCCGCAGTGCCAGCCCGAGCAGCAGGAGCAGCACCCCGTTGGGGCCACGCTTGGTCAGCTTCCAGAAACCCCCTCTTGTCCGTAGCTCCGGGCGGTGCGGTCCTCTATGGCTGTCTCCGCAGGCCTTCTTAACTCCTGGCGGCGTGTGGTGGCTGTTCCAGCCCGATCGGTTGCTGTACTTCGCTGCTGTACTGCCGCCTGCTAGCTGGCAGTCAGCCTCTGCGGCGGCGGGCCACGACTCGTGGTCCTCGGGTTAGCCAGTACAGCACGGCGGGTTGTCCGCCTGATGCATTGCCAACACCCGCTCCACCTCCTGCCACCACAGGTCAACGTTCGCGCCGTAGTAGATGGTGGCCGACCAGGCTTCCCCCGGCAGTTCGCCGGCCGACACGTCGTCCAGCACGGACCGCAGCTCGTCAATGGCCCTCAGAGGGCGTCTGATTCACGTATTTTGCGAGTGATGCGGGGTGTCTCGCTAACGGTGTTTCCGGCGATCTTGGTTAGTAGGTTTCAGCGGCTGGGAAGCGGTCGCTGAAGGTGATGGCGAAGGCGTTCAACGCGGGTTTCCAGCGCATCGTCCATCGGGTTCTGCCTGCTCCGGTGGGGTCCAGGGATCGGGTCACCAGGTACAGACACTTCAACGCGGCCTGCTCGTTGGGGAAGTGGCCGCGGGCCTTCACGGCCCGCCGGTAGCGGGCGTTCAATGATTCGATCGCGTTGGTGGAGCAGATGACGGTGCGGATCTCGAGGTCGTAGTCGAGGAACGGGATGAACTCGGCCCAGGCGTTGTCCCACAGGCGGATCACCGCCGGATACCTGCCGCCCCACTTGTCGGCCAGGTCGTCGAACGCCGCCCGGGCCGCAGCCGCGTTGACGGCGGTGTAGATCGGCTTGATGTCGCGCTTGATCTCGTCCCAGTACTTGCGGGAGGTGAGCCGGAACGTGTTGCGGATCAGGTGGATGATGCAGGTTTGCACCACGGTGCGGGGCCAGACGTTCGTGACGACCTCGGGCAGGCCTTTGAGGCCGTCGCAGACGAGGAAGAACACGTCCTTGACGCCGCGGTTGCGCAGGTCGGTCAGCACGCTCATCCAGAACTTGGCGCCCTCACCGCCGGCGCCGGCCCACAGGCCGAGGATGTCCTTGTCGCCGTCGAGGGTGACGCCGATCGCGGCGTAGAACGGCCGGTTGGCGACCTGCCCGTCGCGGACCTTGGCTCTGTCGCCGA
>NZ_JBAKHT010000026.1:0-82455 GCF_036906755.1 Micromonospora sp. CPCC 206171
GCTCCGACCCGACTTGCCGCCGTGCCCCCGGCGGCGCCGGCCGCCGCCGCGCCCGCGCTGCCCGGCCGGCTGCTCGGCCTCGGCGGGCGGGCGCTGCACCGCAGCGCCGCGCTGCTCGCCCTCGCCGCCCTGTGGGAGACTGCGCCCCGGGTCGGCCTGGTCGACCGGGTCTTCCTGCCGCCGCTGTCGGAGGTGCTGGTGGCCTGGTGGGCGCTGCTGACCAGCGGGCAGCTCGCCGACCACGTCGGGGCCAGCCTCACCCGCTCGCTGACCGGGCTGGGGCTGGCCGTGCTCATCGCCATCCCGCTCGGGCTGCTGATCGGCTGGTACCGGCCGCTCGCCGACCTGCTCAGCCCGCTGCTGGAGGTGTTCCGCAACACCGCCGCGCTGGCGCTGCTGCCGGTCTTCGTGCTGATCCTCGGCCTGGGGGAGACCTCCAAGATCGCCCTGGTGCTCTACGCCTGCTCCTGGCCGATCCTGCTGAACACCATCGCCGGGGTGAAGGGCGTCGACCCGCTGCTGGTGCGCTCCGCCCGCTCGATGGGGCTCAACCACCTGCGGCTGTTCCAGAAGGTGATCCTGCCGGCGGCGGTGCCCACGGTCTTCACCGGCGTCCGGCTGGCCGGGGCCTACTCGATCCTCGTGCTGGTCGCCGCCGAGATGGTCGGCGCGAAGGCGGGGCTCGGCTACCTCGTCAACTACGCCCAGTACAACTTCGCGATCCCCGACATGTACGCCGGGATCATCACCATCTCCGCCATCGGCCTCGTCGTCAACCAGCTCCTCGTCGCCGTCGAACGCCGCTTCTCCACCTGGCGCGTCGACGTCACCGCCTGAGAGGAAACGCCATGTCCCGCACCCTGCACCTGAACGCATTCCTGATGGGCGTCGGCCACCACGAGGCGGCCTGGCGGCACCCGCGCACCGACCCGAGCCGGGTCGGCGACGTCCGGCACTTCCAGGAGCTGGCCCGGATCGCCGAACGCGGCACCCTCGACTCGGTCTTCCTCGCCGACGGGCTGGCCGTCGGGCCGGCCGTACGGCACAACATCCAGGCCGTCTTCGAACCGCTCACCCTGCTCGCCGCGCTGGCCACCGCGACCGACCACATCGGGCTGATCGCCACCGTCTCCACCACCTACAACGAGCCGTTCAACATCGCCCGCAAGTTCGCCTCGCTGGACCACCTCAGCGGCGGCCGGGCCGGCTGGAACATCGTCACCTCCGCGCAGTCCCGGGAGGCGTGGAACTTCAACCTCGACGAGCACCCCGCCCACGCCGACCGGTACCGGCGGGCCGCCGAGTTCGTCGACGTGGCGATCAAGCTCTGGGACAGCTGGGAGGACGACGCCCTCGTCCTGGACGCCGCGGCCGGGGTCTTCGCCGACACCGACCGGGTGCACGAGGTCGGCCACGCCGGCGAGGCGTTCAAGGTCCGCGGCCCGCTGAACACGCCCCGACCGCCGCAGGGCCGGCCGCTGCTGGTGCAGGCCGGCTCGTCGCCCGACGGCATCGCCTTCGCCGCCCGGTACGCCGAGGCGGTCTTCACCGCCCAGCAGACCCTCGCCGACGGCCAGGCCTTCTACGCCGCCCTCAAGCGGGCCACCGCCGCCGCCGGCCGCGATCCGGACCTGGTCAAGGTGCTGCCCGGCATCGCCCCGGTGATCGGCGGTACGGAGGCGGAGGCGCAGGCCCTCGCCGCCGAGCTGGAGGCGCTGATCGTCCCCGAGCACGCCCTCGCCCAGCTCTCCGGCATGACCGGGATCGATCTCAGCGGGTACCCGCTGGACGGCCCGCTGCCCGACCTGCCCGACGTGACCAGCGTTCAGGCCCATCAGAGCCGCTACCAGCTCGTCGTCGAGCTGGCCCGGCGGGAGCAGCTCACCCTGCGGCAGCTGATCGGCCGGCTCGGCGGCGGGCGCGGGCACCGGGTGGTGGCCGGCACCCCGGAGCAGATCGCCGACCAGATCGAGCTGTGGTTCACCGAGGGCGCCGCCGACGGCTTCAACGTGATGCCGCCGCTGCTGCCCAGCGGGCTGGCCGACTTCGTCGACCACGTGGTGCCGCTGCTGCGCGCCCGGGGGCTGTTCCGGCACGAGTACACCGGTCGGACGCTGCGCGAGCACTACGGGCTGCCCCGCCCGGCCAGCTCGTACGCTACCCGCGAGCTGGTGACGGCGTGAGCGCGAGGAGTGGGTTGCGGGCCCCGCAGTCGCGAGCTGAGGTGGCGGAGTGAGCGCCGACCTGCTGCCGGTGGACCGGGACCTGTTCCGGGGGCTGCTGCGCCGGCAGGCGTCCACCGTCACCGTGGTCACCGCCGTCGCCCGGGGCACCGACCCGGCCTGCCTGGGCGGGATCGGGGCGCCGCTGCGGGCCGGCTTCACCGCCACCTCGTTCACCTCCGTCTCGCTGGACCCGCCGCTGGTCTCGTTCTGCCTCGGCGTCGCCTCGTCGAGCTGGCCGGTGCTGGCCCGCGCCGAACACGTCGCGGTGCACCTGCTCGCCGCCGACCAGTCGGAGGCCGCCCGCATCTTCGCCACCAGCGGGATCGACCGGTTCGCCGCGTACCGGGGGTGGACGCCGGGGCCGTTCGGGCTGCCGCTGCTCGACGGGGTGCTGGGCCGGCTGCTCTGCCGGGTCGTGCACCGGGTGCCGGCCGGCGACCACACCGTCGTCATCGCCGAGCCGCTGGCGCTGAACACCGGCGTCGACGCCGAGCCGCTGGTCTACCACCGGGGCGGCTACACCAGCACCGCCACGGCGGTGGCCGCGTGACGCGGGCGTCGGCGGAGCCGGACCTGCTGGCGCTGGACCGGGAGGCCCAGGACCTGCTCTTCCGGGCGGCCCGCACGGCGAACACCTTCACCGACGAGCCGGTCACCGACGCCCAGGTCGCCGCCATCCACGACCTGATCCGGTACGGCCCGACCGCGCTCAACGGCCAGCCGCTGCGGGTGCTGCTGGTGCGCTCCGCCCCGGCGCGCGCCCGGCTGCTGCCGCACGTGTCCGCCGGCAACCGGGCCAAGACGGCCGCCGCCCCGCTGGTCGCGGTGCTCGCCGCCGACGTGGACTTCCACCACCGGCTGCCGGAACTGTTCCCGCACCGGCCCGAGGCGAGGGACTGGCTGGCCGACCGGGCGCAGCGCGTCGCCCAGGCCCGGTTCAACGCCACCCTCCAGGCCGGCTACTTCCTGCTCGGGGTACGCGCCGCCGGGCTGGCCGCCGGGCCGATGGCCGGTTTCGACGCCACCGGCGTGCGACGCGAGTTCTTCCCCGACGGCCGGCACGAGGTGCTGCTGCTGGTCAACATCGGCCGCCCGGGGCCGGACGCCTGGCACGACCGGCTGCCCCGGCTGGCCGCCGAGGAGGTGATCCGGACGCTGTGACTCCGGGACGCGGGCGCCGGCGTCGGCTCAGGCGGGCGCCGGCGCGCGGTCGACGGCGAGGACCCGGGTGACGCTGCCGTCGTCCTCGGTGACGTCCCGCTGGTGGACGAAGCCGAGCTTGCCCAGCAGCGCCAGCGAGGCCGTGTTGGCCTCGGCGACGGTGGCGTGCACCTGGGCCAGGTCGAGGGTGTCGAAGCCGTACCGGACCAGGGCCCGGGCCAGCTCGGTGCCGAGGCCGGCGCCCCAGGCCGGCTTCGCCAGGGCGTACACCAGCTCGTGGCCGTCGACCTGGTCGGTGCGCTTGATCTCGGCGTGCCCGACGTAGCGGCTGTCGCGGCGGACCGCCCACACGTCGAACAGGTCCTCGGCGTAGACCGTGGTGAACACCCGCCCGAACAGGGCGGCGGCGTCGGCGGGCGTCATCGGGCCGTCGCCCATGTACCGGGCCACCTCCGGGTCGCTGAGCAGCGCGACGAAGTCGTCGGCGTCGGCCGGGCGGTAGGGCTCCAGCAGCAGCCGGTCGGTGCGCAGGGTCGGGGTGGGCATCAGCGGGGCTCCCAGGCGTCGGGCAGAGCGGTCAGCTTTCGGACGTGTGCGGGCAGTCGGCCGCTGACCACCTCGGCGAGGCTGACCTCGTCGAGCACCTGCCGGACGGCGGCCCGCACGGCCACCCAGAGTCGGGGGAGGTTCTCCGCCGAACCCTCGTAGCGGGTCTCCTCGGGGCGCAGGCCGCGCACCCCGGCCAGCGGGCCCTCCACGGCGCGCAGGATCGCTCCGACGGTGACCTCGCGGGGCGGCCGGGCGAGCGTGTAGCCGCCCTCCGCGCCGCGCTGGGCCCGTACGATGCCGGCCCGGCGCAGGTCGGCCAGGACGGCCTCCAGGAACTTGCGCGGCATGTCCTGTTCGGTGGCGATCGCCTGGGTGGACAGCAGCGAGGGGTACGCGGTGGCCAGGCTCAGCGCCGCCCGTACCGCGTAGTCGCCGCGCGCGGAGATCTGCACCCCGCCATCATGCCCGCCCAGCTCACTCCGCCGGGTCGGCGGGCCGACGCTGCCGGACGATCCGCCGCAGCGGCTGCTCCCGCGCGGCCCGGAACGCCCCCGGGCTCACCCCGACCTCGCGGGTGAAGAAGCGGCCGAAATTGGTCGGCTCGGGGAAACCCAGCCGCCGACCGATCCGGGCCACCGGCTCGTCGGTGGCGGCCAGCAGCCGGCTGGCCTGGAGCGCGACCCGCTCGTCCACCACCTGCTTGGCGCTGCGCCCGGTCACCGCCAGGCAGGCCCGGGTCAGGGTACGCACCGAGCAGCCCAACTGGGCGGCGTAGTCCTCGACCCGGCGGGTGTGCTGGTAGCCGCGCTCGATCTCCCGGCACAGCCGGTGGAAGGTGGCCAGCTCCGACCGGTACGGCCCGCCGTCGGCGCCGCCGGGGCGGTCGGTGGGGAGCAGCGCCAGGCGCAGCAGCAGCACGGCCAGCTCGTGGCGGAGCAGCGCCCGGGCGGCCGGGTTGGCGCGGTGCCGACGACTGTCCACCGCCAACTGGCTGACCTCGTTGATCACCGCGTCCTCGTCCTCGCCGGCGAGCTGGTGGTGGGTCGGCACGGCGTCCGGGTCGACGTCCAGGCCGCGCAGTGTCTCGCCGCGCCAGCGCACCACCGTCGCGTCGAGCTGCGGGGTGCAGCGCAGCACCTGGCCGGGGCTGGCCCGCAGCAGCGTGCCCGGCCGGCACGGCAGCGGGCGGAAGTCCAGCTCGGCGGTGCCGTGGCCGCCGGTGACCAGGATCAGCAGATCCGCGTCGAGCAGCGTCGGGCGGCGCCACCCGGGCTCGGGGGCGAGGTCACCGAGGTCGAGCAGGTCGATCTCGGCGGTGGGCAGGTCGGGGTGGGTTGCCGGGGAGAGCTGACCGGAAGGGACCATCACCTGCGACGGTAACCGGAGGTGGAGGTGGTCGCATCCCGGCGACGGGACCGGGGTGTCGCGTACGCGGGGTTGTCGCCGGTCGGAGGCGCGGTTACGTTACCGAGCGGTAGGTCCACCGACTCGCGAGGGATGGGCATGACGGAGCTGTTCTCGGTCGCCGACAAGACGGTCCTGGTCACCGGCGGCACGCGGGGGATCGGGCTGATGATCGCCCGGGGCTTCGTGCAGGCCGGCGCCCGGGTGATCGTCTCGTCCCGCAAGGCCGACGTCTGCGCGGCGGTCGCCGAGGAGCTCTCCGCCGAGGGGCGCTGCGAGGGCGTACCGGCCGACCTGAGCCACGACGCGGGGGCCGAGGGGCTGGCCGCGGCCGTGCGGGAGCGCACCGGGGACCGGCTCGACGTGCTGGTCAACAACGCGGGCGCGACCTGGGGCGCGCCGCTGGAGGCGTACCCGGAGAGCGCGTTCGACAAGCTCTGGGCGGTGAACGTCAAGGCGGTCTTCCGGCTCACCACCGCGCTGCTGCCGGCGCTGCGCGCCGCGGCCACCGCCGACGACCCGGCCCGGGTGATCAACATCGGCTCGGTGGACGGCATCCGGGTGCCGTTCATGGAGGTGTACGCCTACTCCGCCACCAAGGCCGCCGTGCACATGCTGACCCGCAGCCTGGCCCACCAACTGGCCGGTGAGCAGATCACGGTCAACGCGATCGCCCCGGGCCCGTTCGAGAGCAAGATGATGGCTTTCGCCCTGCAGGACCCGGCGTCCCGTTCGGCGATCGAACAGCAGGTACCGCTGGGCCGGATCGGCCGCCCGGAGGACATGGCGGGCACGGCGATCTACCTGTCGTCGCGCGCCGGGGCGTACCTGACCGGCGCGGTGATTCCCGTCGACGGCGGCCTCACCACGCACGGCTGAGGCGTACCTGTCGCGGGTGAGCCGGAGCCGCGCGGACTCGGCAGATCCGCGCGGCTCCGATCGGATGGGTCAGCGGCCGGCGAGCAGCCGGTTCACCGCCGTGTCGACGTCGAGGTGCTCGGCCTCGCGGCCGCGCGGGACGACGACGTAGGTCCGCCGCAGGAAGCGCACCAGCACGCTGCGCGGCACCTCGAAGAGCGCGTTGCCGTCGGGTGACGACAGCGCCAGCGCGACGAAGTCGCCGCGCGGGGTGGCCCAGGGCCAGACCCGGACGTCGCCGATGCCGGCCGGTTCGTCGAGACCGGTCACCAGCAGTTCGCGGGCGAAGGACCAACTGACGGCCTCGCCACCGGCGGATTCGGCGTGGAACAGGACATGGACCGCATACGGGTCAGCAGGGTCGTAACGCAGACTGGCACGCACCGGCAAGGCGGTGGCGTCAGGTGCGACGAGCCTTAGCGACGTCTCGACCTCTACGGTCGTCGGTCGGATGACACTCATGGACGTTCTCCCCCCGGCACCGCTGCGGAACGCGCGTGTCCCGCTTTTCCCATACTCAGGTGCTACTCCTGGCTACGCTCCGCCATACGCTGACTTCACCCAGTGGTGGGAAGTGCCTCGGAAGCGCCGCCAGAATGTGAAACTTCTTGTACGATTTCCGGTCTGCCCAGTGCGTGATCCCGCCCGGCGTCGGGTGGCTCAGTCGTCGACTTACTCCGGTAACGTCCAGTGGTCTGCGCAAGTGACGGGCCGGGGCGACACTGGGGGGTGAAATGGTCACGAACCGATCCTCAATGGATGCGACGACCGCGACCGACTCACCGAAAGTAGGGGCTCGAGCAGCCGAAAGGCGGGGGAACGCGGTGCCGAACGATCAGCACGACGGGACCGGTCGGCGCGCCTCCGGCGGCCGCTCCGGTCGAGGTCGCGCGCCGGCTCACGGCGCCGCCTCGCGCCCCGTCCGTGCCGGCCGGCCCACCCCTGGCTCCGGCACCACCCTTGCCGATCGCCCGCCGAGCGGCTTCCGGCACCGCGTCCGGACCAGTCTCGACCTGATCCGCGCCAACCCCACCGGCCGCGTCGCCCTCAAGATCTTCATCGCGATCGCCGGGGCGCTGGTCGTCACTCTCGGCCTCGCCCTCATCCCGCTGCCCGGCCCCGGCTGGCTGATCGTGATCGGCGGCCTCGCCATCTGGGCCGTCGAGTTCCACTGGGCCCGCCGGCTGCTCGCCTTCACCCGCCGGCACGTCCAGAACTGGACCCGCTGGGCCACCTCCCGGTCCCTGCCGGTCCGCGTCGCCCTCGGCTCCGTCGGCCTGATCTTCGTCGCCACGGTGGTGTGGCTTTCGCTCAAGTACAGCCTCGGCATCGACCTCGTGGCCCGGCTGCTGCACTACCTCGCCACGCACTGACCGGGGTTGCCGCGCCGGGGTGCGGCGCGCGGGCGGGCGGGGGTGCGGCGCGCGCGGGACCCGGATTTCCGGTCCGCTCACACGATCAGGTAGAGTCATCGGCGCTGAGGGCGATTAGCTCAGCGGGAGAGCGCTTCGTTCACACCGAAGAGGTCACTGGTTCGATCCCAGTATCGCCCACGCAGGTCAAAGGCCATCCTCCACCGATGAGGGTGGCCTTTCTGCTGCCCGTACAGCAGCGAAGTACAGCAACGGTCAGCGGGCGGGTGGTCGACCAGGCGAGGAGATGTCCGCCTGTGCTGTTACTTTGCCGGCCGTGAATGATCAGCTGACGTGGATCGACCGGATCATCGACGTGACCGGGTGGCGCCATGAGCCCGAGGGCGGTGCCGGCTGGGAGCAGGCGGAGGCCGAGCTCGGCGTCACGCTGCCTAGCGACTTCAAGGAGTTGTGTCGGCGGTTCGCGCCAGGCCTGTTCATGGGTGTCCTTGACCTACTGCGACCGACCGACGATCACGATTCGACTTCGCTGCTCGGGTGGTGGAACTCCAGCCGGCGTTGGGTGAGCGAGCATGACGATCCCGCTGCGCGCTTGTACGCCCCGCACGATCTGTACGGGCCCGACAAGGGGTCCGGGCTGATCGAATGGGGTCACGACTCGTCCGGGGGTCAGTACTTCTGGCTGGCGGACCGCTCGGTGGAGTCTGATCGGTGGCCCGTGACCGCTCGGCACGACCCGCCCCACCCCTGGCACCGGTTCGACATGTCTATGACGGAGTTCGTCTACCGCATGCTCGCGGACCCGGAGCTGGAGTCGTTTTCGATGGTCACTCCGACGTGGCGACCGTTCTATCTGCCGTACTGGCAGCCGTTTCCCAGCACACCTGAGGAGTGGGACGCTCTCGGCGACCCGAACCGCGAGAACTGAACCAGTACCCGTCTCTGCCCGTGTAGGTCAGATGCCGAGCGAGTCGCCGAGGCGCTTGAGGGCTTCGCGCGTCGCCTTTGAGGAGACCTGCGTGTAGATCTCCATCGTCACGGAGAAGCGGGCGTGCCGGAGGACCTGCATGGCGACTCTCGGATGGACGTCGAGGTCCGCCAGGAGGGTGGCACAAGTTCGCCGCGCGTCGTGGACGGTGATCGGCCGGACACCGGCTTTCTCGCACCGGGTCTGCCAGGAGCGCTGGAAGTTGCGCGGCTCGATGGGTGTGCCGTAGCGGGTGGTCAATACGAGGTCGGCTTCGTGCCATGCCTTGCCAGCGGTTGCCCGTGCCTCGTCCCGTTGCGCCTTCCTGATTTTTAGTGCCGTCGCACAGATGTCTGGCACGGGGAGTGTGGCGTCGGATGCCTGGGTCTTGGTGTCGCGATGGAGCAGCTGGCCGCGGACGCGCTGCAGTTGGCGGCCGACGGTCAACTCTCCCGCGTCGAGGTCGACGTCTGCCCAGGTGAGGCCGAGGGCTTCGCCCTTGCGTAGGCTGGTGACGAGGACCAGGGCGTAGGCGGCGTAGAGCGGGTCCTCGTCGTGGCGGGCGGATTCGAGGAACTTGCGAGCCTCGTCGCTCGACCACGACTTGCCCCGACGGCGGCGGACCGTGGCGAGGGTGACCGGCACGGCCGGGTTCTTGGCGATGAGGTCTTCAGCCTGGGCGTGGGTGAGGGCGGCCCGCAGCGCAGCCCGGATGTCGCTGACCGTGCGCGTCGACGGGATCGCCTGGCAGCACCGACCGACCGCACAGCAGCGCCGCTTGTGCTTCGGCCGGGCGGCGTCCTTGCCCTGGGCGCAGCACTGGCAGGTCCGGGCCACCTGGTTGATCCAGGTCTGCACGTCCCGCGACTGGAGCCGGTCGAGCCGCTTGGCCCCGAGGGCGGGGGCAATGTAGCGGCGGACCAACGTCTCGTAGGTCGCGTAGGTCAGCGGTGCCCGGTTCGGCTGGATGATCTCGGCCAGCCACCAGGTGAGGAAGCTTCCGACTGTCGGGACGCTGGTCGCCACCGGCCCGGCCTTGGCCTGTTGGTGCAGTTTGATCCACTTGTCGTGGACGGTCTCGCGGGTCTTGCCGTAGACGTACTTGCGGGTGCGTTTGCCGTCGGGCTTGGTGACCCAGACGTAGGCGGCGAAGCCGTTGCGGTAGGGGAAGATGGAGCCTTCGCCGTTGGCTCGGGCGCGTCCGGGCATCAGGCGGCCTCCTGGCGCTCGACCTGTTCGCGGATGTAGTCGTCGACCCATTCGGGGAGGATTCGGCGGTACTTGCCGTCCTTGATGGAGCGCAGCTCGCCGGTGGCGATCTTCATCTTGACATTGGAGATGCCGAAGCCGAGCAGGACGGCGACCTCGGCAGGGGAGTACCAGCGCGGGGTGAGGTCACGGCTCATGCGGCGGCTCCGGTGAGCCAGGCTTCGTACGCGAGTTCTTCCCGACCGATCCGTCTGGCCTCCCGCCGCTGTCGGGCTGCGGTGTTGGCCAGGAGCGCGTCGCCTTCGGAGAGCCACCCAGACCCGATGTAGGTGAGGGTGCCGACGGTGACCGTGTCTGCGGGATCGTTGTCTTCGCTACGGCGGTAGGTGGTGCGGGTGTCGCGGAGCAGGGCGAAGGTGACGGAGTAGCGGCGGGCTTTGGTGAGGAAGTGGCCGCCGAAGCCGAGCATGTGCGCCCAGCGCCGCAGTCCGGCGTAGGCGTGGGGTTTGGTGTCAAGGCTGTCTTGACGGTCGCCGCCGGTTGTGGCGCCGCAGGCAACGTCGGTGTGGGTGGGGCGGCCGAGGTGCCAGCAGGCGTCGATGAGGCGGGCGAGGTGGTCGCCTTCGGGGTCGGCGTAGTCGTCGATGGTGGCAGGGGTCAACCGAGTGAAGGAGTGGCCGGTGGCTTCGGTGGCCTTGGTGGCGTACTTGGCGAGGTAGGCGGCGACCTTGTCATCGGTCAACTCGCCTCCGGCGGTGTTGATGCGTCGGACGTCGACCTGCTCGCCCCACGCCACCAGCCAGCCTTCGGGCTGGTCAGGGTGTGGGGGCGTGGTGACGGTGATCCGGGAGGCGGCGGCATGGATGGCTTCCTTCAGGTCGTCGACGGTGATGCCGTCCGGTGGCGGCACAAGGGCATCCGGATCGTCGGGGTCGACGCCGTCGAGGCGCAGCAAGACGTGGAAGTGCACGGCGGCGCGGCGTTGCATCTCGGCAACCTTGCCGTGCGACACCCGCACCGGCGGCACCCAGCGCACCTTGCCGGAGGCGGTGACGACCCGAACGAAGGGGATGTCGCGCCTCCGACAGAGGGCGGCGAGGTGCCGGTCGATGGCCTGCTTGGTACGCCGCCACAGCTCCCCGGAGAAGTAGTTCCAGACGACCTGGTGGCCGTGGTCGTAGCAGTCCAGGCACAACGGCTGCCCGAGCTGCGGATCGTCGGCGTCGTGCCGGGCGAAGCACGCCGCCGCTTGCCCGTGCGAGCAGGTGCCGGCGGTACTGCGAGCGCGGCAGGGGGCGGGCCGGCAGTCGCAGCGCTGCCGGGTGGCGCAGATGTGGCGGGGGACGTGCCGGTGGTGGACCACGCCGAAGGAGGGGGCGGTGAAGGTGGCGAAGACGACCGGGTGCCGGCCTACCGATGCGGGGACGCCCTTGCCGCCGGTCAGGCCGCAGCGCACGACTTGGTAGGCGTCGCCCTGGTAGACCCAGGCGCAGTCGGGGCAGTGCGATTCGCGACGGTTGCCGCACGCCTTGTAGAGAGCCCGGTCGGGCAGGTCGTCGGTGTGCAGCCCGCTGGTGATGCGGCCGGTGTCTCTGTTGACGGCGGCGATGGTGCCGGTGAGGCGGATCGGGCGTGAGCAGCCGCCGGCGGGGGCGGTGTGCTCCAGCCAGCCGGAGAACCCGGAGGTGGCGGCGCGGTGCAGGGCTTGGGCATTCCGGCCGACAGTGAGGTCGGGCCGGAACAGGCTGAACGGGGTGGACACAACTTTCTCCTCACGCGGGGTGGCAGGGACGGGAGACGAAGCACCACCAGCTGTGGACGGCTGTCCGCTGGTGGTGTTCGTCGTGTCTCCTGGCACCGCCGAGAGGGCGGCTGACGCCGGAGGGCGGAATCGTGGTGGTGCCACTTCCCGCCGATGGGTTATGTCCTTTCGCATCGTGGACCTGATGAGTGGGCCGGCACGGGTGGGGAGCCTGGGATACCGGCATCCAGCGGGTTGCCGCAGGCCCCCACCCGTGGAAGCTCACGAATCCGGGCCATCGTGGACGGCAAAAGGCCGTCCTGGGCCACTCAACGGATTCGGGGGACCGGCGCAGCGGCCGGTGCGATCGAGAGCCGGCGGGACGTGGCCCGTGTCAGCGGCAGGAAGGCCGCTCGACATCTCCGACATCGAGTCCAGCGATCCGGCAGGAAGGCCGCGGTGGCGTGCTCGACGAGCGCCAGAGTAGCACCGGGTGCCGACACGTCAACCCGCCGTGACCCCGCCCGACGGAGGCGGACCGGCCGGCTGCCGGCCGATGTGGGAGGACTTTCTGTACATCTATCAAGGCGGCCCTAGACGGGCCGCACGCGCCGCCGCCTGGGCGCGCGCCGACCGCTGCCGCTGTCGCTCTGCGGCCGTCACGCCGAACGCCCGGCGGCTGGCGCGGAGAGCGGGAAGCCCGGAGGGCCGCCGCAAAAAGACAGACCGTTGACCGGTGGCGTGGAGGGCCGGCAGCCGGCCGGGCCGCGCGGCCAGCAGCCCGCGCGGCGTAGGGAAGCGGACGCCGGCCGCGTCGGCGAGCTCGTGGCGGCCGTGGGTTGCGGTTAGGGCGCCTCCGGCGGGGGCGCTCCGGCTCCAGGATGGCCGGGGCTCCGCCGGCGGGTCACGCTTCGTGGGTGGTTGCGGTAGGCCATCCCGCCTGCCGTCGACCCGGGCAAGCCGAGCAGACAGCCGCCCGGCCCGCCAGCGTACGCACGAGCCGTCAAGGTCCGCTTGACGTGGCCGGCCGGGCGGCTGCCCGCTCCCCGATGGACGGGTCGATGGCAGACGGGATGGCAATGGGCAACTCTGGCTGGGCACTTGAACCGTCGCCCTTAGGCCTGGCCAACCGCACCCCGCCGACTCTTGCCCAGCTCCGAAAGTGCTTCCCCACACCATCAGCGGTGCTGTCCTTCCAGTCAGCACCAGCCGCATGCTTCAAGATCATGCCAATTTCTCTGCCACTTACCGTTCCGTCAACTTGGAGCACAGCGAGAGCAGCTACGCCGCCTGGGAGCCGCTTAAGCCCTTCGAGGATTGCCTCCCCTGAGACCTCTCCTCCAACCAGCGCCCCATGCGCTGCCTGAATTCTTCCCCCCGGCTTTTCCTGAACCAACCCGAGCACGGCCAGCATGCGAGCCGCCCGACGATCGGCGACGGATAGGGTCATGTAGTCGACAGGCTCAGACTTCATTGATTCGAGCAGTCGCAGCGAAGGCCCCGGGGCGTCGTGCAAATGCTCAACCTTAATGATCGGATTTGGCTTACTTGTAAGCAGGGCTCCCCTGCCCACATAATGTTCTGTCGGGTTGGTCAGCGTGTTGTTATTGAAGAGCGCGAGGCCCGCGTAATCGAACCAGAGCGCGAAGGCGCGCGCATAGGTCGTCCAAGTACTCGGCTGCGCATCGATGGCTGGGAACGCTTGCGGCAATTCCCGAGCATATGTCTGGATGGCGACGCCATCTGGCTGTCGCTCGATCAGCCTTAGAAGCAGAGAGAAGGCTTTATGGCGACGAAGCACACGGCTTACGCCTCGCCGAAGCTCAAATTCTGGCTCAGGAGCTTCGAGGATTGATTCAATAATGCGAATTCTTGTAAGGTCATAGGACGTAATTCCGAGCAAGCGGAGTGTGCGAGAGACATTTACTAAGCTCCGAGGACTTGCCCCTAGCGCGGATGCAAGATCCGAAATGGCTACATCGCCGCCAGAACTCGCAACGAGAGAAACCACGGGTGCCACTGCTTGCGGGTAAAGTCCAATGGTGTATGAGTCTTCGATTGGCACTTCGCCCGTGTTGAGAAAGTCACGGAAAATATCCCAATAAGTATCCAGCTTTTCGCCGACTGCCACGAGGAGGCGACGATCGAGCAAGGACTGAATGACAGCCCCATCATAACGATCGGTTACTTCGGTTGCCGATACTGGAGCGAAGCGTGCCACATGTCGGACGGCATCCTTCTCGATCGGTTGGAGGCCAGCGAGGTCCGAGTCGAAGAGGCTCTGGACGTTGAGCGCTTCACTCACCAGCTGCTCTTGAGTCTTGGCGTGGTCTTCTATCTCACGGATTACGTGGCCGGCGAGCTTCTTGAAAAGCCATGGCAGGCCTTGTGAGTATTCGCGCAGACGCTGGCGCAGCTCTCTTGCCAACGACTGCCCGATCCTCTTTTCGAGTCGTCGAAGGAGGGCCTCTACATCCTTTGCCCCCATCGGCCCCACCACGATCTGGTCGCTGCCCGCTCGAATTTCGTCTCGAAGGCGGTAGGGGTGAGATTCTGTCCATCCGACCAGATCTGTCTTCCATGCGAAGCCCAACAGAATCGGCTGAACAACCTCGTTGAGGAGCAAGGCAAGGTCCCGGAACTGCCTCGTTGTCTCCTCGTCTTGGAAGACATTCTCGAACTGATCAAAGAATATCAGCAAGGGGGAATCCTTGTTCCACTTCGCTTCACGTAGGGTAGCCACTGCGCTTTTCAAGCTTGCCCATGACGTTTCTTCAGGAAGTGCCAGGAGGCCATGACTCGCCGCGTTCTGGGCGGCTATTCGCAAGGACTCGGTGACAAAGACCGGGGAGTTGGCGGTTCGGCTATCAATTACCAGAGCATAGCCGCCCGCTCTTTCAACCATCATCTTTAGCTTGAGCGCAAGGGAGCTTTTCCCCCACCCGGATTGGGCATTCAGAATGAAGATGCCACGGCCTTTTGCCACAATCTTCGATAGCTCTGCGACAATGAGCCGCCGTCCAACGAAGAATTCCGGCGACGCGGGGAACTGATACTCGAAGTCGGAGGAGCTGCCTCGTACACTAACTACGATGGGAGACGTTGTATCAGCGTGATGCGCTTGTCGGGGAATGTTCCGCGTCGAGGATAGGTCTCGAACTGTCAGTTCTCGTGCATAGTCCGAGCTCTCTAACAAATCTAGAACGGGCCGAGGAGGGCTCGTTTCCTGAGTGCGCCCCCAGACCAGTACCTCAGCTGCCCGCCGGCTATTGCCATCGAGGACCTTTACGCAGCTGTATAAGCCCTCCTTGGCTATTACTAGAGCCGGGTCACTAACTACCAAGCCCTCTGGAACCGCTGCGTCAACCGTCCTAATCAGGCCGCGCGTTAAGAGGGTTGCTATGACTCTTTCCGCGTCAAAGTAGTGAAACCTGGCGTCCCGAGTTTCGGCGGTTCGCGCGGATTCGTGCCCTTGGGCGACCAGACGTGGAAGCGCGAACAAATATCCATGCATGTCGGGATGCTCGAATCGAGCCATGTTGAGCTTCCCGTAGAACGAGGTCAGCGCTTGGGCCTTGACGTTAGTACTGTAGGCCTTGCCTTCTGCGATAGCACTTTGTTTAGTGAAGGAGCTGCTAACGGCTACGTCCAGTTCGATTCCGTCGGACGTGACATTGACGTTTCGCTCGTGTGGAGCATCGAACCCAAACTCGTGCAGGAGACTTGCAATGAAGGACTCGAAGAGGTGACCTTTCGCATTATTTACGGCCGCAGCCGTTTCGCCTTCTGCAAGAACGAGAACTTGATAGTCCTGCACTGCTATGCGGTCCATGTAGCAGACCGTAGGGGACGAGCGCTTGGCATAGTAAGCCAGCATGCGAGGGATTAAGTGTCCGATTGCTGACACCCCGCCTCACAGGCGTAGCAACGCCCGTAACGGCGGAATGGCGTCGCCGTCGAGGTGGCGCGGCCACCGGCTGTCGAGTAGCCACGCGAGTAGCCAAGGCAGTGCATCCGGACGGACACTGTCGTACTTTGGCGGACTCGTTGGGCAGAGCCGGGCGACGTCGACTCGACCTCGCCCGCTCCTGGCAGTGTGGGGCACCCACGGGCCAGCCTGGATTCCGTTCCAGCGAACCGACGGTTCTAAGAAGCGTCAAGCTCCGCTGGCTAGGTGGCCAACGGAGCCTGACATCGCAGATTGCTTAGCAGGCGACGACGACGGTCCCCGCCTTGACGTGGTCGTTCCAGCCCCGGCGCGTCAGGTCGTCCACGACTTCCCGAAGCCGGGCACCATCCGACAAGAGGCGCTTGCACTCGTCGCAGACGTCCGGCCCGCCTCCGAACGCCGATCCACCGCCCGGCTGACACCGGAGCCCGTCCGGAACTCCACGCGACACCTGGACACAAAGGTCCACCGCCTGCCCGCGATGCTTGCACCGCAGGCTTACACGCACCCAGTTGGGTTGCATCGTCAACTCCCCTGGCCATTGACGGCCTGGTCGTCGTCGGGGTGACCATCACCCCGGCGATACGCACGCTGACGCCACGCCCGGAGAGAAACGCCACTTCCCCTACACGGGTAGTCGATCCCCCTATAAGGTTCTGGCCGAGAGGGCAATCTCATGCAGAACCCCGGACGGACGTCACCCCGACGTATCCGACGCCGGGGCTTCTGCGTGTCCAGGACACGATACCAGCCGGCCCGTCACGATACGTATGTCTGGATCGCGGCGCGCTCCAAAAGTGAGCCCGATCACGTTCTCTACATCTGGTGCCGACTCTGGCCGAGGCTCCCCACATGTTGGGGAGAGCCTTCTTGTCGGAGGATCCCGATACAATCCCCGCCCTCACGCCTCCTGCTACTCCGTGTAACGACGGATGCAGCCCGCCTGGGGAGGGGCGCAGGCAACTTTGATGCCAGTCCGCCGCTTCGGACGTTCAGACCTGCGGGGCCGTGCCTGGGCCGTCTGGGCCTTCACTGGGCCGTCGAACGCCGACCAGCGATGACCAACTACGACCGGCAGCACCCGAAGAAGCAGCAGGTCAGCCACGTTGTATAGGCAGCTGACCTGGTGGGCGACGGACGAGTCGACCTGTACGCCGGAATCTGTCCTCGCCAGGGTCGGTGGCGTCCGAGTGGGCGCGGCCGGTCGGCGGGGCAGCGGTGCTGAGAGTGCCCGTCTACGGTGCACGTCGTGGACGGTTGGAGTACGGCCGATGTGATTGGGGCAGTCGGCGGCCTCGTTGGTCTGATGGGTGTCATCGTGACGTGGGCGCTAGGGGCCAAGTCCCTACGGGTGAGCCGGGCGTCGGTCCAGGTTTCTGAGGAGGCTAAAGAGGAAGCGCGACGGTCGGCCGACGCAGGGGAGCGGTCCGCTGTGGCAGCAGAGAACGCGAACCAGGCCGGCGAGCGCTCCGCCGATGCCGCGCAGGAGTCCGCTAGGCAGGCGGCCGAGGTTGCTCGGATGGAGCGAGAGCGTGAGCATGACCGGCTGAGCCCTGGTCCCGTGCCGCACATGAACGTGGAGTTGGAGTCGAACCCGCGGGGTGCAAGCCTGCCCCGAACGCTATTCGGCGTGGTGTCAGTACCACGTGACTACCGAGTGCGGGCAGAGGCAGTCATCGAGGGGGGAGGCCATACCGCCCTTGGCTTGCCGTTGCTCCTCCACGCAGGTCGAAGCTACCGGTTCACCATCGAGCAGTGGCCGCCCGGCCGTATGAATCCCCAAGTCGAGTTCGTGCTGTTTCGGTTCTGGGTTCCCGTCGAGGAGATAGATAAAGTTGCCGGCTGGGATTGCCCTTGCGATCGGCCGATGATCGATGGAAGCGACCGCGGCCACTGGGAATGGCGGGCACCCATCCAGTACGAACTAGCAGCAGCCCCAGCGATCTATTGAGTGTGCCCCGCTCGGCGGCACCACCTGTCGTCGGGTGCGGAGCGTAGGCAGCCAGAAGGCAGCGAAAGCAGCAGCAACGGCTAGCGGCAGACGGCGGGGGACAGCAAAGCGGCCATGGTCGGCAGCACAGGACGGTGCGCGACAGCACCCAGTGGTGGGCCCCACCCGCGTTCACACATCGTGCAGGGGGCCACCTGGCGCTGGCACACGAGATTTGGTGCCGGGCGATTTTGGCAGGTCTCCGCCAAAGTCGTAAGCCACGAGATCCTCAGCCGAGACACTCGACTCTTTCAATAGCTCCAGGATGTAACTTCGAAGTCCGCGGTACTCGTTGCGATTTTCCTTCAACCTACTGACAGCAATGTATCCATCGCTTGAAATAACCGTGCTGTCCTTAGATTCCTTGAACCTCTTCCCGTAGGCCGAAGCGCACTCATCGAATGAATCGTAGCGGACGATGTCGGCGGGGGTTGGGTTTATGTGTACGTACCTTAGATCAGCTATGGCCCTAGAGGTCAGCATGCGCTGTAAGGTTTTCACGACGATGCGGTCAAGCGGCGAACCTACATTCTTAAGGATCTGTTCCGCCAGCAACTCGATTCGGCTGTTTACCTGCGTAAGCATAGTCAGGCTATCAGCCATCTGCCGCTCCTCGGTCCCACGCCTCAAGAAGGCGTACATCATGCCCGCCCATTGTTGTCGTAGGTAGCTCTCGATGTCGCTGAAGTTCCGGAATGGCGCGATGGCGTTGTTCTGGGCGCGGGTTTGGACCTCTTCAATGAATTCGAATATTTTAGGGCTGTCGGCGTGCGGAAAAGATATGCTTGCTAGGACGTCGGGGCGGGACGCATTTGCACGGTATAGTTCGAAGTCGTTGGCGGTCCCCTGCTCTACAAGCGCAAATACGGGGATGTGTTGCCTGATTGCCGTCTGATATTCCCCGTTGGTCACGGACTTGTCGCTATTCCGTGCAAGGCTCCCGTATCGACCTCCGATAATCAGGACAAAAAGGTCGACGCTTGGGACTTCTTTGAAACAGGATTCCGAAGCGCTCGTCGCTGGATCGTAAAAGACCGCCCCATCCTCGCTGAGGACTGCATTGTAGCCCAGCGTTTCAATCATTCGCTTGAGGCTTTCGCGAATATAGCGGAGGTCGTAGAAGGTGGAGCTGACAAAGACAGTAGGGGATGCCATATGGGGATTGTCGCATCGGATGCTCGATGCGCCAGGAACCCAGGTCTCGCGAGTCGCGGGGCGCGCATGGTTTAAGGCAAAAGCCAGCATTGTCCAGAGTGCTGCAGGGGGTTGCCCGGCAGTCCCGGCCGGGTCAACGCCAAGGCGGATGGGATCAAGATCGCCGGGAGAGGCGGCAAGATTCGGAACCTGCAAGGAACGCGAACCTCGATCAGATTCCGGACGGCAGGCGAAGTTGTCCACCCCTGCTGCGCCCCTCCCAGGTCCGGCAACCGTCGGCCGGACGTGTCCGGCTTCCCCCGGCGAGGATCACCGATCCTCCGGCAGGGAGCGGGCAGCAGCGGCGTTCTGACATCAGTCGCTGACATCAACGGTGGCGGCCAAGGCCGGGCCGGCGCGGACGGATGCCGCCTCCGGCCCGAAGTCGGCGGACGTCGGTGGACGCTACGACTCTCGCCGAAAGCGCCTTACAAGCGAGAGGTCATCGATGCGCGGCGTACCGGAGTACCGTCGACAGCGGTGGCTCGCTGGGTCGCGACCGGGTGAGTCTGCTTGGACCCTTCAGCTTGGAGCGGCGCTATGGCCTCATCCGTCGACCCCCGCTTCGGCGTAGCTTTGCGTGAGTTTCGGGAGCGGCGTGGCCTGTCGCTTCGGTCTCTCGGGCAGCTCGCCCATCGGAGTAAGAGCCATCTGCACGAGCTGGAGACAGGGCTCAAGGCTCCAACGGTCGACACGGCGCGCCACCTGGACCGGATCCTCGACGCGGGGGGCACGCTTGCTCGCTTGGTCGATGCGCCGATTGACCACGCGGCCGAGGCCGGGGAACTGCTGGCGAGAGTTGCCGCCAGCGATGTCAGTAGGGACGTGGTCGACCGGATCGAGCAAGGCGTTGATGACCTTGCCAGTGCCTATCCAACGATGGCCCCGGCCGACCTTCTGCCGGTGGTGCGGCGGCATCTCGCCTATGTCGGGCGGTTGCTGGATGGACGGGTCACGCTTGCTCAACGACGACGATTGTTGGTTGCTGGCGGCTGGTTGGCGGTGCTGCGGGCCACCGTTCACATCGACCTGCGACAGCGGCATGCGGCGGCTGCCCATTTGCGGGCCGCTCATGATCTTGCCGAACACGCTGAGCACGCCGAGATTCAGGCCTGGTGTCTGGAAACCCGGGCCTGGGACGTGTTGACTCAGGGCGACTATCGGACGGCACTCGACCTCTCCCACCAGGCTCAGCGGGTCGCCCCGAGAGGCAGCTCTGCCCGCATTCAGGCGACTGCTCAAGAGGCTCGTGCGTGGGCGCGGATGGGGGACGTCGGTGCGACTCGGCGAGCGTTGGACCGGGTGGAACGGCTGACGGCGAATCTGCCCGTTCCTGAGCGAGCCGAGCACCACTATCGCTACGACCCGGCCAAGGCCGCGGCGTACACGGCCACAACGCTGTCCTGGGCGGGTGACCCCGGTGCCGAGCAGGTAGCGCGGGCCGTGCTGGCCGACCTGGACCCGGACGGCAATGGGGGAGCGCGGCCCCGCCGGTCCGCGTCGGCCCGTCTCGACCTTGGTCTTGCCCTGGTCGCCGCCGGGCAGCCGGACGAGGCGGTCGTTCTCGGGGCGCAGGCTGTGGCGTCCGGGCGCGTGGTGCCGTCGAACTGGTGGCGGGCTGCGGAGTTGCTGACGAAGGTGGAGCAGACGGGGGTTCCAGAGGCGGCGACATTGCGCGACCTGTGCACTGAGTACGCCCCGGGACGTCGACCACCAGCGGACAGCACAGCCGGTTAGCGGACAGTCACCTTCTGGATCGACGATGTGCGCGGCGTGACGCTGGTCCTCACTGCAACCCGGGCGCGGAACAGTGCACATCAGCAGGTGTCCCTCCGCGCCCTCGACACGGAGGGCCGGACACGTGACATTGGCTGTTGAACTCCTGCGGCGGATCGTCAGCCGGTACCTTTCGTCGCCGCCGGCTGTCCCCGGCACCGGGCAGCGCATCCAGGCAGGGGAGCAGGAGGCAGCCCAGCGGCGGCTGTTGGATCAGGCACGAGGCAGACAGCACCACCCGACAGCGAACGGTGGGCCGCTTAATCATGACTCGGCGGCGCGTTTCGGGGAGCCCGGCGAATGACCGTCCACGGGCCGGTGCTGCCTATCTGGAGTTGCGGCGGCTGCGGCGCACCGTGGCCATGCCCCACCCGCCGCCGCGAGCTGTGCGCGGAGTTCGAGGACGCTCCGGTGTCCCTGTCGCTCTACATGGGGGCACAACTCGTCCGCGCCACCGCCGACCTGACATGGGTGCCCGCCGGCACGCTGCATCGACGGTTCCTCGGCTGGATGCGGTGAGCATCCTGCGCCCCGGGGACGAGAAGTTCCACTACGGCGACGGCTCCCACAAGTGGATCCCGCCGGATCCCGACTACGACCAGGAGGTCTGGGACGAGCAGGTTCGCCAGCACAAGCAAGGGCACCTGAGGAACAAGCGCCCGAAGGTCCGCATCCAGCGTCGCGTCTGATGCCAGCAGTACAGCAGCGAAGTACAGCAACCGCGCCAACCAAACCAGGCCGAGAAGGGCGTCAGCAGGCCGTCTGACCTCGCATCACGGCGGAACCGACCGCCTTGCCGAGAGTTCACACCGAAGAGGTCACTGGTTCGATCCCAGTATGGATGTATGCAGGTCAGAAGCCCGTCACCGGAGTAACCGGTAACGGGCTTTGGCCGTCTTGCCCCTTAAATTGGGAGCAGATTGGGAGCAGGGGCGTTGATCATGCCGGATGGCGGGCTCCAGTCGGCCTCGTGGGAGGCTGGGCTGGTGCCTGCCGTGACTATCTGCACCCAATGACCGTCCACCACCGACCACACCTCCATGCCAGACCTCGACGGCATGGACGGGCCGAGCGACCCAATTTCCGCTGCGGCTCCGTCGTCTGAACGGCTGCCGCCTCACCAGTGACGCCGCAGGGCCAGCGGCCGGCGGCTACCGCCGGAAAATCTCCGTGACCGGTGGTTCACGCACGGCCGATCAGCGCCCTCTAAATCCGCCCGGCACGTCAGGGCGCCGGGGTTCGGAGCAGGCCGAATGCCAGAAACGGGCTGCCACGCTGGCGGCCTACCACCGCACAGAGCGCTAATTCCCTGCAGGCGGACCCGGAAGGCTGATCGGGGGGCGTCAGCGCAGTGCAACCTCGCCCGCGTGGATTGCACCCATGGCGCGCTCGACGGTCTCCTGGTTTTCGCCGACCGGAGCCACGTAGTCGATCACGTCGCGCGCGGCGTCCTGCCCGAGCATTCGGGTGATCACCCACGTGGCGAGGTACTGGGAGGCCAGGCAACCGCCCGCCGTAGCGATGTTCCCCTCCGCGTGGAACGGGGCGTCCAGCACGGTGACGTCGCAGGCTTCGACAAACGGCCGGCTCTTTATGTCCGTGCAGGCCGGCATGCCACCGAGCAAGCCGAGCCGGGCGAGCACGAGCGCGCCGGAGCACTGCGCACCGATCAGCTGTCGTGAAGGGTCCAGCAGCAGCCTGGAGATCAACCGGTCGTCGGCGACCACGTCTCGCGCCTGCACCCCGCTGCCGATCAGCACGACCTCGGCTTGCGTCACGAACTCCAGTGGGCGCTGCCCAGTCACCTCGACTCCGTTCATCGACGTGACCACCGGCGTCGGCGTCGTGATGAAAGCTTCCAACCCGTCCTTACGGCACCGGTTGATCAACGCGGAAGCGATGAAGCTGTCGAGTTCGTTGAACCCGTCGAAGGTCACCACCGCTACCTGCATCACAACTCCCTAACGCACGGCATCAAGCCTGCAATCTCCCTGGCGCGCCCTTCCCAGGCGAGAGCCAATCAGCGACTGGTGGCATGCCTACCGCCACCAGTCGCTTGAGGCCCCGAGCCTGACTACGTGCTCGCTGTCCCTACCGAATCCATGTGTCATCGCGAGCACCCAATGGCATCGCAGGCGCGTCGAGGAACAAGGTGAGGGGGGTTTGGTGGGCTGCAAGCAGTTGAAGGGCCTTCGTCGGGTAGAAAGTAGTCTGGGTGATGGTGAGATGATATGTGGAGGCCTGGGTGGACTCGTACCCTGCGGTGGAGGCCCACGGCCTGATCGGTGATCTGCAGACGGCGGCGCTGGTGGCGATGGACGGGACGCTGGACTGGTTCTGCGCCCCTCGGTTCGACTCGCCGAGCCTGTTCGGCGGCCTGCTTGATCGGCAGAAGGGTGGGCACTTCCAGGTGTCGCCAGAGGGCGTCGACTACGTGAGTAAGCAGTTGTACCTGCCCGGCACGCCGATCCTGATCACCCGCTTCCTGAGCGCGGACGGCGTGGGTGAACTCGTGGATTTCATGCCCGTCGCGGGGGATCAGCCTACCGACCGCCACCGCCTGGTGCGGATGCTGCGGGTTGTCCGAGGCGTCATGCGGTTCCGTGTCGACTGCCAACCCCGCTTCAACTACGGGCGCGATCCGCATGAACTCGACGCGTACCCCGCGGGTCACGTTTTCCGCAGCCGTACGCTCTCCCTCGCCCTGAGCCTCGTGCGATACCCCGAAACCCGGCCCGGCGAGCAGGGAGTCCGCCGTAAGGAGGGTGGCATATGGGCCATCGCCACGCTGCGCGAGGGCGAGGCCGGTGGTGTCGTTCTGGAAACAGGAGTGTCGCCTGACCTGCCACGCTTCTACCCACAGGGCGAGGTGCAGGAGTTGCTGGAGCAGACCCGCGACTTCTGGCGGCGTTGGCTGGGCCGTTCCTGTTACACCGGCCGTTGGCGGGAAATGGTCGAGCGGTCGGCGATCACGCTCAAGCTCATGACGTACGCGCCGACTGGCGCGCTCATCGCCGCCCCCACCGCCGGGCTGCCCGAGCAGATCGGCGGTCAGCGCAACTGGGACTACCGCTACACCTGGATCCGCGACGCGTCAATCTCCCTACACACCCTGCTCAAGCTGGGCTTCACCGACGAGACGTGGCGGTACATGCACTGGGTCGACGACCGGGTCCGGGAGGCCAGGGACCGGGAGGTGCCGCTGCAGATCATGTACCGCGTCGACGGCTCACCCGACGTCTCCGAGGAGGTGCTCGACCACTTCGAGGGTTACCGCGGATCAGGGCCCGTGCGGGTCGGCAATGGCGCCGCGAACCAGCTGCAACTCGACATCTACGGCGAGGTACTCAACGGCCTCCACGAGGCCGACAGCCATGGTTTGCAGACCTCTCACCAGTTGTGGCTGAACACCGTGCGACTCGTTGACTGGGTCTGCGAGCACTGGGACCAGCCCGAAGACGGGATTTGGGAAACCCGCGGCGGCCGTAAGGACTTCACCTACGGGCGACTGATGTCCTGGGTCGCCCTGGACCGGGCTGTCCGCCTTGCGCAACGACGGGGACGACCGGCCGACACCGCCCGGTGGGTGCGTACCCGAGACCAGATCTACCAACAGATCATGGCCCGGGGCTTCCACCCCGGACGCGGTGCCTTCGTGCAGCATTACGCCACCGACGTCCTCGACGCGTCGCTGCTCGCCATGCCCGGCGTCGGATTGATCTCATCAATGGATCCGATGTGGCAGTCCACGCTGCGGAAGATGGACGCGGAACTGGTGTCCGACAGCCTGGTCTACCGGTACGACCCGGCCGCCTCGCCCGACGGCCTTCCCGGTCAGGAGAGCACCTTCACCATGTGCAGCTTCTGGTACGTCCGGGCCCTCGCCGAGTCCGGACGGCTCGACGACGCCACGCTGACCTTGGAGAAGATGCTCACCTACAGCAGTCCACTCGGCCTCTATTCAGAGGAGATCGCACCCACCGGTGAGCAGACCGGCAACTTCCCGCAGGCGTTCAGCCACCTCTCGTTGATCGACACGGCCGTGAACCTCGACCGCCTGCTCGACGCCCGTCCCTGAGGAGTCGCGCGGCGCTGGTGGAAGCGGTTCGCTGACCGGACCCCTGCGACAGTACGAGGGCACGCCGATCGAGTTGTTCTTCGATTTCGGGTGCGTGTTCGCGATCAGCCGGCTCGGTTTCCTGCTCTCTGACACGGCCATCGCGGCCTCTGCCAGCCGAATCCGCATTCAACCGACGACTCCGGTCACCTCGGGATCCGGCGAAGCGCCACGACTGAACGGAGCGAGTCCCTACGATCGATAACGAACATCGGGCGCCGATCCGTCGGCTATGCGCGGCCCCGGCGCCGGCCGCCCCGCAGATCCCACCGCCGCTGCCCACAGCCCCCGTCGTGACGGAGAGGAGCAGCTAGGTGAACGCCTCGTTCGAGACCCTGCGTACGGAGCTGACCGACGGCGTCCTGACGGCGACGCTGGACGCGCCGCCGATCAACATGATCGGCCCCGAGTTGGTACGAGACCTCGTCACCCTGCTCGACCAACTGACCAGGACCACCGAGGTGCGGGTAGTCGTCTTCGACAGCGCCGACCCGGACTTCTTCATCTCTCACGTCGATCTGACTAAGGTCGCCGAGTACACGGCCGAGGCGGCCAAGGCGGGCGGCGGTCCCCAGGACGCCTTTCTCGGCATGGTGCTACGCAAGCTGAGCGAGGTGCCGGTCGTCACCATCGCGAAGCTACGCGGACGGGCTCGGGGAGCGGGCAGCGAGCTCGCGCTCGCCTGCGACATGCGCTTCGCGGCACGGGAGAACGCGCTGCTCGGCCAGCCCGAGTGCGGCTTCGGCGTGGCACCCGGAGCTGGTGGCATACAGCACCTGGCGCGCCTGCTCGGCCGAGGACGGGCGATGGAGATGATCCTCGGCGCGCAGGACGCGGACGCTGACCTCGCGGAGCGGTATGGGTGGATCAACCGAGCGCTGCCGGACGCCGAGCTCGATGAGTTCGTGACCGCGCTGGCCAGACGGATCGCGTCCTTTCCCTCGGCGGCGATCCGGTCCACTAAGCAGGCGATCAACGAGCTGACAGTGCCGCCGGTCGACGCCGTACGCGCCGACGGCCGCCGGTTCCAGGAGTTGGTCGTCGCCCCGGAGGTGCAGGAGCGGTCGAAGGAGTTGTTCGGCCGCGGTTTTCAAACCCGGGGCGAGCTGGAGCTGGACCTCGGCGCACGGCTCGCCGAGTTGCCGGCCGCCGGGTGAGCGCCGCCTTTGAATCGCGCACAGCGTTTGGTGACGAAAACGTCGTCGATCCGAGCATTCCCCTTAGTTCGGCGGGGAGAGCAGGTGATCACCCTCAGCGTCGCGGCCTGACTCGCTTCGGCAGGACGTTGCGAGCCGGCCGGGACGACCCGTACCGGCCGGCTCGCGTCCGACCGGACATCAGCTGTCGAGGCGCTCGATGATCGTCGCGTTGGCGGTGCCGCCCGCCTCGCACATGGTCTGCAGGCCATACCGGCCGCCGGTGCGTTCAAGCACGTGCAGCAGACTGGTGGCAAGGCGGGCGCCGCTGGCCCCGAGCGGGTGGCCGATGGCAATCGCCCCGCCGTCGACGTTCACCTTCGCCGGGTCGGCGCCGGTCTCCGCGAGCCAGGCCAGCACCACCGAGGAGAACGCCTCGTTGACCTCGAACGCGTCGATATCGGCGAGGGTAAGGCCGGCCCGGGCGAGCAGCCGTGCGGTGGCCGGGATGATGCCGGTGAGCATGAGGATCGGGTCATCCCCCACGACCGTCGCGGTGTGGATTCGAGCCCGGGGGCGCCAACCGCGCCGCCGGGCGGTCTCGCTGGTGGTGAGCAGGAGCGCCGCCGAGCCGTCGTTGAGCGGGCTGGAGTTGCCGGCGGTGACCTTCCAGTCGATCTCGCCGAAGCGGGCGGTCCAGTGCGCGGCGGCGAAGGCCGGCGGCAGCTCAGCGAGGCGTTGCACCGTGGTCCCGGGGCGGATGGTCTCATCCGTGGCGAGCGCGACGCCGGGCAGCGGGGCCACCTGGCTGTCGAAGTGTCCCTGGCGCCAGGCCTCGGCGGCCCGCTGGTGGCTGGCGGCGGCGTACTCGTCGAGCTGGAGGCGGGGCAGACCCCACTTGCGGGCGATCAGCTCCGCGCTGACGCCCTGCGGGATGAGGCCGCCCGGGTAACGCGCGGCGACCGACGGTCCGGCGACGTCGGCGCGGGCGCCGGCCACGACGGCCGAGCTGCCGATCGGCACCCGGCTCATCGACTCCACCCCGGAGGCGACCACGATGTCGTACGCCCCGGCGACCAGCCCCTGGGCGGCGAAGCTGAGCGCCTGCTGGCTGCTGCCGCACTGCCGGTCCACGGTCACCCCCGGCACGGACTCGGGGAACCCGGCAGCAAGGGCCGCGAGCCGGGTTGTGTTGGTGCTCTGCTCGCCGACCTGGCCGACGGCGCCGCCGATGACGTCGTCGATCTCGCCCGGGTCCAGGCCGGGGACCCGGGCGACGAGGCTGCGCAGGGCGTGCGCGTGCAACTCGACGGGGTGGACGTCGGGGTACGCGCCCCGCTTCGCCTTACCGATCGGCGTTCGTACCGCCTCCACGATGACCGCATCCCGCATCAGTGCCTCCTGCCAGCTGAGCCGGACCGATCGGTCCGGGACTGAGTGGTCCGATCCTGCGCCGCCCGGATCCAGCCGGTCAATCATTACCGGACCGACCGGTCCGTTATCCTCGCCACAGCGGACGGGAAGGGAGGAAGGTCATGGCGCGCATCGCTGCACCTGGAAGCCGGGACCGCATCCTGCGCACGGCCGGCGACCTGTTCTACCGGCACGGCGTACGGGCCGTCGGGATGAACCGGGTGATCGAGGCGGCCGGCTGCGGCAAGAACCTGCTTTACACCCACTTCCCCAGCAAGGACGACCTGGTGGCCGCGTACCTGCGGGCCTGCCGGGCGGTGCGGGACCGGGACTCGGCGGCCGCCAGGGCGGACCTGGGGGACGACGATCCGGCAGCGCGCCTGCGCGCGCTCGTCGCGGAGATAGCCGCCAGCACCACCCGCCCGGACTTCCGTGGCTGCGCGTTCCGGATGTACCTCACCGAGTTCCCGCAGGACGAGGGCGAGCCCGCCCAGGTGGCCCGAAACTACCTGCGCGACACCCGGGCCGAGATCGACGACCTCGTCGCCCGGCTGGACGTGGCGGACCCCGGCCAGCTCGCCGACCGGATCTGGCTCATCGTGGAGGGGGTCTACGCGAGCGCCGCCCGCACCGACTCGGCCACCGCGTCCGCCGCCGCCATCCGGCTCGTCGACGACCTGCTCGCCGCCGCCGTGCCCCGCTGAGCGGTCACTCGGCCAACCGCAGATCACAAGCCTTGCCGCTGCCTGGTGGCGGGGTAGGAGATTCAAACCTGCGCAGCTTTCGCGACGGATTTACAGGGCGTCCGCGATCTTGCCGTGGTCGACCGAGCTGACCTGCTGTTTCTCGGTGGCCACACAGCCCAACCGCGCCGGGCTGCCACCATCTGCCCCACGGCCCGGCCTGGCCTCGGGCGGCCCATCGCGTAGATCACCTGGCGCGCGTCGAGCTCCTCGAACAGGGCCACCAAGGACGGCTGTCACGCAGGTGCTGGGACGGATTCATGGCGATCGGGAAAGTGCTCTGCACGGGTGTCCCGGCGAGCAGCACCAGTAAATAAGAAGCCGATGAGGGCGCACCTGATCGTGGAGAGTCAAGACAGGTCCAGGTTGGACCTTGTGCTGTAGGGCTATGCCGGGAACTTGACAGCGACCTGGACGTGTACGAGAGGGTGACGACCGCGACGACCGGCGACCTCGTCGATCAGGCGCCGGCCGTCGTCGAACGCCTGCTCGCCACGCTGCTGCGGGGTCTGCGTATCGACACCAACTACCTGCCGTACTCCGCAGAGGTGCTGCGTTCGGCCCTACGCTGACGGCGGATAACCGCGCCGTCAGGAGAGCGGGAACCACATTTGACGCCCATCGCTGACGCTGAGATCCGCATCTGCCGCTGCTCGTGCGCGGCCTTTGGCCGAGCCCTGCAGTTCACCGCCTGCGGATTCGTCCATGCGCTAGCTGTCCTGCATGCCAACGGATGCGACGTGGGTCATCAGGGAAGAAGCTGTCCCAGTCGTGGTCCAGGCACGTCCATGCCACCGGCTGCCCGCTCTCTTCGACGAGCGGCGTGGAGGCGTCAACGATCGCGACATACGACAACCCGAGGGTCGGGGACCAGTCTCGGCTATAAGAGCGCACGGCAACGGCTGCGGGCGTGGACAACAACTCCGCGCGGAGTCCCGTCTCTTCGAACAGCTCGCGGCTGGCTGCTTCCCGAGGCGTCTCGCCGGGCTCGACCTTTCCGCCGGGTGGGACCCAGGCGCGCCAGGGATGGTTCACGAGCAGCACCTGACCCAGATCCTCGTCGAAGACCCACACCTCGGCCCCAAGCGGGGACACGAGCGCCTCTTTGGCCCGGTCCAGCCACTGGCATGCGTTGTCGAACTCCCGAACGGCCCGGCGCGCGTCCACTTCCGCAGCCGCGCAAGATCGCAGCAGTAGCTCTTCGCTCATCAGCCGAACCTAAGGCGAGGCTGTGACACCGAAGGTTCCTCGCCTTGTCATGGCGGCTGCCCGCACAACGGCCAGCAACGTCCGCACATGCTGCGGACAGGTCATCGCAGTGCGGAGACCGAGCGGACGGGAGGCGGCGGCGCGGGCGCAGCGGGGCGCCGAGTTGTTGACCAAGCGGAGGCGCTGTGACGGCGTGGGTCAGCTTGTCTGTTGTCCTCTGGCCTTGACGAGCGCCTCGGCGGCTATCGAGCCGACAGCCCAGTAGCCCGTTGGTGTTGGTCTTGCGGCTGCTGCCTCGGATGACCTCTGGCCCAGCGACGAGCGCGGTCGGCTGGACCGGTCCGCGAGCGGCCCCTGCTGCGGGGACCGGCAATGAACCGGCCGCTGGTCAGGGCGGCCGTGACTACGATCAAGGCGTGAGCAGGGGCGGCGAGGTGAGGTTGGATCTCCCGGCGCGGGACGGCACGGCGCAGGAACAGTCAGAAGTTGAGCTGATCGGACGTATCGGGGAAGCCGTTCTGCTCGACGACTTCCTCGCCAGCAGCGCGGCCGGTGGTGCTGCCCTGCTGGTCTCGGGGGAGGCGGGTGCCGGCAAGACGGCGCTGTTGGACCTCGCCGCGCCGCGAGCGGCGGTACGCGGATTCCGCGTCCTTCGCGCGGCGGGTGTTGAGTTCGAGTCGGAGATGAGTTACACCGGTCTGCTCCGGGTGCTGACCCCGCTGCTGGCCGGGCTCGATCGGCTGGGCCCGCCGCAGGAACAGGCGCTGAGTGTTGCCTTGGGGCTCACCGAGGGGCAGCCCCCGAGCCAGTTGGCGGTGGCGAACGCAACGCTGTCGCTGCTGCGGGACTCAACGGTCGGCCAGCCACTGCTCCTGATCGTGGACGACCTGCCCTGGATCGACGCGGTCAGCGCCACGGTGCTCGCCTTCGTCGCCCGTCGACTCGCCGGTAGTCGGGTGGGTTTCCTCGCCGCCTTCAGGACGGGGGAAGGGGGCTGCTTCGAAGGCGCCGGACTCGATGAGCTGGAGGTTAAGCCACTCGACGACGACGCCGCTGCCTGCCTATTGACGATGCGGTTCCCGGCCCTTAGCCGGCCGGCGCGTCAGCTCGTCCTTGATCAGGCGGAGGGCAACCCACTGGCGTTACTCGAACTGCCCCGAGTGCTCAGCCGACCGCAGGCCGCGGAGGTGGCGCCAGGCTTTGCCGTCCTCCCGCTCAGCCAGCGCCTCGAGGGAATGTTCGCCACCCGGGTCAGCCAGCTCCCCGACAACACCCGCAAGGTGCTTCTGCTCGCCGCTCTCGAGGGCACCGGGGACATCGGCCTGCTGGAAGCTGCCTCTGCCCAGGCAGGTGGGTTGAGCAGCCTCTCCCACGCCGAACGCGCGGAACTCGTGCATGTCGATATGAGCCGCTCGCGACTCGACTTCCGGCACCCCCTGGTCCGGTCTGCCGTGGTGCAGATGGCGGGCCCAGGCCAGCAACGCTCGGCACACGCGGCACTGGCGGAACAGTTGCACGACCAGCCGTACCGCCGGGCGATGCACCTGGCAGGGGCAACCGAGGGCAAGGACGAGTCCGTGGCGGGCCTCGTTGAACGGGCTGCGGTGGAAATGCAGCGACGCGGCGACCCGGTGGGTGCGGTTACTGCACTACGTCGGGCTGCCGAGTTGAGCCCGCACGGCGGGGACGAGAGCCAGCGGCTTGCCCAGGCCGCCTATCTCCGCGCGGACGTGACCGGTGATCTGCGCGGAGTGCCCGAACTGCTGAATGACGCGCGGCGTGCGGATGCCGCCTCGACACAGTCCCTGGCCTCGGCTGTCGCGCTGTCCTCGCACCGACTTCACATCGACGGAGACGTTGATTCGGCGCACCGTACGGTGGTAGAGGCCATCAATGCGCTTCCCGACCGTGACGCGCCGGATCAGACCCTCATCGAAGCTCTCTACTACCTGGTGGCAATCTCGTCGTTCGGTGCTCGTGACGAACTGTGGCGACCGGTCCACGCGGCGATCGACCGGCTCGGTCCGCGTGTCCCGGAGTTCCTGGCGCTGCTTGCCACGACCTACGCTGACCCGGTTCGGCTCGCGCGGCCGATGCTCGGCCGACTCGACACGGCGGTCGCGCGTTTGACCAGCGACACCGACCCGGGCCACATCGTCCGGGTGGCGATCGCGGCGGGGTATGTCGATCGGTTGCCCGCCTGCCGCGAAGCACTGTCCCGCGTGGTCGAGCACGGCAGAACCGGTGGGGCGATCACCGCCGCGATCCAATCGCTCCTGCTTCTGGGCAATGACGCCTTCAGCGCGGGGGAGTGGGACAAGGCGTGGCAGCTGTGCGGCGAGGGTCTCGAGCTGTGCGAGAGTCACGGCTACCGGCTGCTGGGCTGGCCGATCATGCACCAACGGGCGATGATCGCGGCCGCGCGAGGCGACACCGACGAAGCACTCGCCGTTGCCGACCACCTGGACACCGGGGCGACGCCGAGGCGGGTGGGCCTCGTCACCGCCTACGCATCGGGCATCAGAGCACTGGCCGCCCTCGGGCGGGGCCAGCCTGACGAGGCGTTCCGGCACGCGAACGCCGTCAGCCCCGCGGGAACTCTCGCCTCGCACCTGCCGTACGCGATGTGGGCGATCCTCGACCTCGTCGACGCCGCCACCCTTGCTGGAAGGCACCGTGAAGCGGCAGCGCACGCGGCTGCCGCCGAAGGTGCCCGGCTCCGCGAGATCTCGCCCCGCCTGGCGCTCATCGCCATCGGATCGTCAGCGATCGCCGCGCCGGATGACCGGAAGCGAGACCTGTTCGAGGAGGCACTCGCCGTGCCCGGCGCGGACCGCCATCCGTTCGAGTTCGCCCGGATCACGCTGCACCACGGCGAATATCTCCGCAGGAGCAAGGCCGTCGAAGAGGCGCGAGAGCCGCTTGCCGCGGCCCGGCGCATCTTTCAGCGACTACGTGCCGAACCGTGGTCGCGTCGAGCAGGTCGTGAGATAAGGGCGGCCGGAGGCTCCGCCGGCACCCAGCCAGCGGAGCGGGTCGAGCTCACCGAGCAGCAGCGGGAGATCGCGCAGCTCGCGGCGACCGGCCTCACCAACAAGCAGATCGGCGAACGGCTCTTTCTCTCTTCCCGGACCGTGGGAACACACCTTTATCAGATCTTTCCGAAGCTCGGCGTCACCTCTCGCGCCGAGCTTCGCGACGCACTGGCGAAGCTACCTTCAGATGACCGTGACAACTGACAGGACCGGATCGGCGAAGCTGCCGCCGGCCTCGTCGCATGTGGCCCACAGCAGCCAGACAGCTGGTGTCAGGAGAGGCTGTGATGACGGGTCCTGACGCCACCTGGGGTGGTGCCGGCAGCCGACTCGTCGGGCGCGAGTCCGACGTCGCATCCCTTCATGCGTTCGTCGACCGGGCCGTCTCCACCGGCGGTGCCCTCCTGCTGACTGGGGAGGCCGGGGTGGGCAAGACAGCGTTGCTGGAGTCGGCTTCCCAGCACGCGGCGGAAACCGGTACGACAGTGTTGACGGCGGCCGGGGCGCAGTTCGAGGCCGATCTGAGCTACGCAGGGCTCAACCAGCTCCTGTACCCCCTGCTCGACGACATCGACCGGCTCGGCGCCGCGCACCGCCGGGCCCTGACCGTCGCCCTGGGTCTGAGCGGCGGACCACCCCCGGAGCACCGCACACTGTCGCGAGCCGTGCTGGACCTGCTGCACCAGGCCGCCGGCGAGCGCGGACTGCTGATCGTGGTCGACGGTCTTCCCTGGATCGACCGGGCGAGCTCGGTCACGCTCGGGTTCATCGCTCACGGGCTGGCCGGCAGCAGGATCGCATTCCTCGCTGCGCGCCGCTCCGGCGAGGAAGGGTTCTTCGATCGGACCGGCATCGACGAGTACGAGGTTGATCCACTGGACAATGTCGCATCAGCCGCCCTGCTGGCGGAGCGGTTTCCCGCGCTGGCCGCCCCCGTCCGGCAACGCCTGGTAGCTGAGGCTCAGGGAAATCCGTTGGCCCTGCTGGAGCTGCCGGGATCGCTCACCGACCCGCAGCGCACCATGCAGACTCGGTTGCCGTCGCTACTGCCCTTGAGCCGTCGGCTCCAGAACATGTTCGCTGCCAGGATCGCGGGCCTCCCAGCGCCGACCCGCCGCCTGCTGCTGACCGCCGTGCTCGACGGGACAGGAGATTTGGGCGTACTGGGCCGTGCTGCTGCCGGGCACCTGTCGACGAATCTCGCGCCTGCCGAACGGGCTCGGCTGGTGCAAGTGGACCGCGCTGAGGATCGGCTGCTGTTCCGTCATCCGCTGATGCGGTCCGCTGTCGTTCAGCTTGCGATGAGCGAGGAGCGCCGAGAGACGCACCGGTGGCTTGCAGACCACTACCGGGACCAACCCGACCGGCGGGCGTGGCATCTGGTGGAAGCTGTGGCGAAGCCGGACCCGGAGGTCGCTTCCGTCCTGGAACGAGTCGCAGACGCGACTCTCCAGCGTGGCGATGCGGTAGGGGCGGTCACCGTCATGCTCCGCGCCGTCGAAGTGAGTCCTCGTGGTCGCGAGCGGAGCCGCCGCACGGCCGAGGCCGCGTATCTCGGGGCGAATATCACGGGTGATTTGCATCGGGTTACCCAACTGCTGGACGGGATTCGTCGAACTGACCCGGGGCGCGCGGCGTCCCTGGCCGCGGCGGTCGCAGGCTCGTCGCTACTGCTGAACGGCGACGGTGACGTCGACACGGCGCACCGGTTGCTCGTCAGCGCCTTGGAGATGGAAAGCGACATCGAACTGGCTGAGGAGAAGAATCTCGCCGAGGCGTTGCACATGCTTCTCCTGGTCTGCCTGTTCGGCGGCCGGCCGGACTTGTACGCGCCGTTGGACGCGGTAATCCGCCGACTCGGCGCCCGGACCCCCGAACTTCTCTGGATTACCAGTAAGACCATCGCCGACCCGGCTCGTACCGCACCCGAAGCCCTTGACCGGCTCGACGCCGTGCTGTCCGGCGTAGACAGTGAGGTGAACCCGAGCCGGATCGTCCGGATCGGCATTGCCTGCGCCTACGTCGACCGGCTGGCCTCATGCCGCGCCGCGTTGTGGCGGGTGGTGGAGGGCGGACGTACCGGTGGTGCCGTTGCCTCGGCGATCGAGGCGTTGTTCCTGCTCGGCAACGACGGCTTCTTCGCGGGGGACTGGGACCGGACCCTTGTCACGATCGAGGAAGGCCTCAAACTGTGTGACAACCGCGGCTATCGGGTGCTGGCCTTGCCCGGGCTTTTCCTGCGAGGGCTCATCCATGCTGCTCGAGGGCGGACGGACGTAGCGTCGTCGCTGGCCGACGAAATGACTGGATGGGCCACCCCCAGGGGCATCGCCCTGGTGTCGCACTATGCCGCTCACGTGCGGGCGTTGGCGGCGTTCGGCGAAGGGGACGTTGAGGCCGCATACCAGTATGCGGCAGCGGTCAGTCCCGCAGGAGTCCTGGCCTCCCACAACGCCCACGCGATGTGGCTCGTGCTGGATCTGACCGAGGCTGCTGCCCGGACGAATCGGCGCCGGGAGGCCGCAGCGCATGCCGCCGCGGCACGGGAGGCGGGGATCGCCGCCATCTCCCCACGTTTGGCGCTGCTCGTGGCCGCCGCCTCGGCTGTCGCCGCTCCCGCGGGCCGGGATGTCGAGCTCTTCGAGGAGGCGCTCTCGGTGCCGGGTACGCAGCGCTGGCCCTTCGACCTGGCCCGGGTCCGCCTGATCTACGGGGAACGTCTTCGCCGGATGAAGGCCACCACAGAAGCCCGACAGCATCTCACCCAGGCGCGCGAAACCTTCCGGTGGTTGAAGGCGGAGCCGTGGGTCGAGCGGGCCAGCGCCGAACTGCGAGCAACAGGCCTAGCCATCCCCAGCGGTGGCGCCACTCATCTCGCAGTGCTTACACCTCAGCAACAGCAAATCGCCCTGCTGGCGGCGCAGGGCATGACGAACAAGCAGATCGGCGCCCGGCTCGCTCTGTCCCCTCGCACGGTGGCTACCCATCTGTACCAGCTGTTCCCCAAGCTGGGCGTCACGTCACGCGCCGGTCTGCGGGACGCCCTCACCCAGCTGTCGGCGACAGAGATCGGCGATCCACCGCGGCAGGACGAATAGGCGGCCGGGCGCAGACGGCTCAGGCGGGCCCATAGGTAGAAGTGGTGACGAAAGTCGTTCATTTGTAGGGCCGGGAGGTGCAGCTAATCACGCCGCCGGTCCTCAGGTGAGGGGCGTGCATGTGTAGGCGTGACCCGTGCCGCGGGCAGGAAGGGGCCGGCCCAAGGCCTTCCCAAAGGCAAGTCAAATGACTGAATCGGCTGTCACCACGCCGCCCTAGTGTCGTGGACGCGCCACGCGGTGGCGGTCAGAGACAGGAGAAACACAATGAGTGCAGATTCGACGACGAAGAACGTCGTCCTCGTGCACGGCGGCTTCGTCGACGGGTCCGGCTGGCAGGGCGTGTACGACCAGCTCACCAAGGACGGCTTCAACGTCACCATCGTTCAGAACCCGACCCTCTCGCTCGAGGGGGACGTGGCCGCCACCCGCTGGGTCCTGGACGGCCAGGACGGTCCGGTCGTCCTCGTCGGCCACTCCTACGGAGGCGTCGTCATCAGCGAGGCGGGGAACCACCCCAACGTCGCCGCGCTGGTCTACATCGCGGCGTTCGCTCCCGACAAGGGAGAGTCGGTCCAGACCCTCATCGCCAACCCGCCGCCCGGCGCGCCGGTGCCGCCGATCCTGCCGCCCCGGGACGGCTTCCTGCTGCTCGACCGGGAGCAGTTCGCCGAATCCTTCGCCGCCGACCTGCCCGCGCAGCAGGCCGCCTTCATGGCTGACTCGCAGGTGCCGTGGGGCGTGGACGCCCTGAGCGGCCAGGTGACCGAGCCGGCCTGGCGCAGCAAGCCGAGCTGGTACCTGGTCGCCACCGAGGACAGGATGATCCCGCCGCCCGCGCAGCGGGCCATGAGCGAGCGTACGGGCGCGACGGTGGCGGAGGCTGCTGGAAGCCACTCGATCTATGTGTCCCAGCCCGGCGCGGTGGCCTTGCTGATCAAGGACGCGGCCAGCGGCGCGCACAGCCCGTCCTAGCTCGACGATTCCTGGAGACCCCTCGTCGCCTGCCGTCTGAACGACAGTCCGCGACCAGGTCGTCCCACGCCACCCCGGCACGTCGAGCCGGCTGAACAGCCGCTGCCGAGCCTCGGATGGATTCCTGCCGACTCTGCTTCGGCCCGTTCCTCATTCCTGATCAACTCGGCCGGCTTTCACCCGCCGGGGCGCAGCGCTGCGCCCCTTCGTGTCTCCACCCCGAAAGAGAGATAGACAATGAACCTTCGCCGTATCCTGCGGCCGTCCGCCTGGATCGCAACCGCCGGTGCAGCCGTCGCTGTGGCAGGTGTACTCGCCTCGACGGCTTCCGCCGCGCCGACGCACCACTTTGGCTGGGGTAAGGACAAGCCCACGGTCGTGCTGGTGCACGGAGGCTTCGCCGACGCCACCAACAGTTGGAATGGGGTGGTGAAGCGGCTTCAGGATGAGGGCTACCCGGTCATGGCGCCGGCCAACCCCCTGCGCGGCCTTGCCACCGACTCGGCGTACCTCGCCAGCGTGCTGGACAGCATCGAAGGGCCGATCGTGCTGGTCGGCCACTCCTACGGCGGGGCCGTGATCACCAACGCGGCCGCCAACGACCCCGACGTCAAAGCCCTCGTCTACATCGCGGCCTTCGTGCCCGACAAGGGCGAGACGCTCGGAGAGTTGATCGGCAAGTACCCCGGTAGCGAGATCCAGGCCGCCTTGAACCACGTGCCCTTCCCCAACCCGGACGGCTCAACCGGCACGGACCTCTACATCCAGGCCGACAAGTTCCGCGCCGTTTTCGCCGCCGACCTGCCGGAGTCGACCACCACGGTGATGTCCGCGACCCAGCGGCCGTTCAGCGCCCAGTCGTTCGCCGATCCGACGCAGGCGGCGGCGTGGCACACCATCCCGTCCTGGGGTCTGGTCGCCACCGCCGACAAGGCGATTCCGGCGGAGCTTGAGCGATTCGAGTACGAGCGGGCCGGCGCCCGAAAGGTGGTCGAGGTGAGCGGCGCATCGCACAGCGTCATGGCCAGCCAGCCCGGCGTGGTGACCAAGCTCATCGTCGAAGCGGCCAACGCCACCGACTGACCCGGCGGCATACGCCAGGTTCAGCTCAGGCGCTGCGACCGGTGCCGGCGGTCAGCCCAAAGACACCCTTTGGGCTGACCGCCCCGTCCGTTCACCGTCGCTGGTCGTTCACCGGCCGACCGCTCTCCTGAAAGGACGGGATGAGCCGGTCTGGTGCCGGCGGAAGGTCGTGGCGCCCGGCGTCCAGGTCGGTGAGGTCTCCCGCGGCGTTGATGAGGCCGATGTGTGAGAACGCCTGAGGGAAGTTGCCCAGGGCTTCCCCGCTGTACGGGTCGATCTGCTCGGCGAACAGGCCCAGGTCGTTGACCCGGTCGGCGAGCCGCTCGAAAAGCTGCCCCGCCCGGTCCCGCTCGCCGGCCAGCGCCAGGCAGCTGACCAGCCAGAAGGAGCAGATCACGAAGCCGGCGGGGTCGCCCTCCCAGCGGCGTAGCAGCCCGTTGTGAGACAACCGATCCTCGATCATCCGGATGGTGGAACGCATTCTCGGATCATCGGCGGGAAGGAAGCCGACCAACGGCATCAGCAGCACCGACGCATCCAGCTCCTCGGTGTCGAACGCCGCGGTGAAGGCCCCAAGTCGGGCGCTGAAGCCCCGGGTCAGGACGGCTCGGCGTACCTCGTCCCGTGCCGCTGCCCACCTGGCGACGTCCGCCTCGGAGCCGAGGCGGGACCCGAAGCGGACGGCTCGGTCCAACGCCGTCCAGCACTGCACCTTCGAGGACACGTAGTGGCGTGCGTCGCCGCGTGCCTCCCACATCCCGGCGTCCGGCAGGTGCCAGTCCTGCTCGGCCCGCTCGATCATCGCGCGCAGCAGTTGGCGAACGTGCGGCGGCATCGGGTCGAGGTGCTCGCGCATCAGCCAGGCAGCGGCGAGCGCCTCACCGGGCACGTCGCTCTGACGCTGCTGCCAGGCGTCGTTGCCGACCAATACCGGGCGGCTGCCGGCGTAGCCGGCGAGGTGGTCGAGGCGGTGTTCGGTGAGGTCCCGTTCCCCCTCCACGCCGTACATGATCGGCACGATGCCCTCGTTCACGCCCATCGACCGCGCCAACCACCCAATCTGCAGGTTGACCTCATCCGTGCAGGCCACGCGCCACAGCGCCTCCAGCGTGAAGCTGAAGTCGCGTACCCAGCCGTAGCGGTAGTCGTAGTTGCGCTCGCCGCCCAACTCCTCGGGCAGGGACATCGTCGGGGCGGCCACCATCGCACCACTGGGCCGGTAGGTCATGCCCTGCACCACCAGCGCGCTGCGTAGTACCTGGTCCCGGTAGAGGCCACGGTAGTCGTGCAGAGCCATGAAGGAGCGCCAGCCCGCGACGGCGTTGTCAATCACCTGTTCGGCGTCGAGCATCGCCGGCGGGCCGGCACCGTAAGCCGGTGCGTACCCCACGGTGAAGCCACGCGTCTCGCCGGCCCGTACCGTGAACGACCCCGACGCCTCCCCGGCCTCGCAGACCAACGGGATGGTGGCGCGCAGATCCAGCCGGGCCGACGCGGCTATGGCGACCAGCGCGTCGTCCTGCCGCACCAGCTGGGCGGCCATCCGGCCGTACTCGAACCGTGGCCGGTAGTGCAACCGTAGTCGAACCTCGCCGGAGAGCCCCCGCACCACCCGGGCCAGCACCCTCGGCGAGCGCAGACCAACCTCATGGCCCCGCGCACCCGGTTCCAGGGCCAGCGCGTCGACCACTGCCACGCTGCCGGTCCCGGTGGTGAAGACGGTACGCAGCACGAGCGTATCGGTCAGATAGGCACGCTCCGTGCTGAACCTACCCTCGGGACGGATCACCCAGTGCCCGGCCTCATCGTCAAGCAGGCGGGCGAACACTGACGGAGCGTCGAAGCGTGCAGGGCACCACCAGTTCACCGACCCGGCGCGGTCCACCAGCACCGCGCTGCGACCATCGGCCAGGAAGCCGTGCTCCGCGATCCGTCCGCACCCCATGGAACGGACTACCCGAGCGGAATGGAGTGACACCGCCACGTCACGCCTCGAACCGCAGTCCAAAGCCTGACAGCGCACCTGGCTCTGGCCGCCGGACCGGTCGTGGGTGCCGGGCGTCGTGCCGGGCCGGTTCAGCCGACGGGTGTCACTCTCGGTCGGCGGTGAAGGGGGAGATCCACTCCGAGCGCGTCGCGGTGATCATCTGCACCCAGGCATCCTCGATGATTGTCCTTAACAGACGGACACCGGGTTACGAGGCGTCGCTAAGCGGGATTCAGGATCGGGAGGCTACCTGTGGCAGGTGGCGAGCAAGTTCGGTACGCAGGACGCCAGTCGCGGGCCGAAGCAGGCCGACGCTGACCGTGCAACGCCGAATACGGCTCCGGATCGCGCGGATCGGCGGGACCGCCCGCGCGATGAAGCTCTACCGCCGGAGCGGGCGAGCCGCCGCAGTGGGCCATCACCTGGGCGAGCGTTGCGGAGGACCCGTCGCGGTTGCGGCACCCCGTTCTGCGCCGTGAGCTGACCCGGGTCGGGAAGACTGTGCTCAGCACGACGTTCCGGCCTGTTCGGACGCCGCCCGCAGCGCCTCGGCTGCACGACGGACGCGCCGCGACCGTCGGCCGGCCCTGGCGGACTACCAGTAGTTGGGCTGGTCCAGTGAGCCGCGCTTCGGCCGCGGCGCTGTGAACAATGTAACCAACAGGACTAGACGCCGGTAAATCTTGTTAGGATTTCGCATTTCTTCATGCCGCCACATTGAAGAAGGGATCCGTCCAAATGCAGATCGTGGACACCGCGCGCTATCCACTGGCCGACCCGGGGAGCGACGCATGGGAACGCGTCGTTTCCCGAACGCGCACCGAACTGCGCGAGCTCGGGTGCAGCGTGCTGCCGGAGTTCATTCTGTCGAGCAGCTGGGAGGCGCTGCGGCGAGAAGGCGCCGGGGTCGCCCCGCTGGCGTACTACGACGTTGAGGAGACCAACGTCTACAACATCGCGTTCGACGACGACCTGCCGGCCGAGCACCCGGGCCGCATCGTGATGCAGCGCGGCAACGCGTTCGTCCCGCGCGACCGGATCCCCACCGACAGCGTCATCCACCGGCTCTACATTGACCCGTCGTTCGTGCGCTTTGTCGCCGCCTGCTTCGAACTCCCGGAGCTGCACGAGCTCGCCGACCCGCTGTCCGGCCTGGTGCTCAACGTCGTGCAGCCCGGCATGGAGCACCCGTGGCACTTCGACACCAACGAGTTCACCGTCAGCATGCTGACCCAGGAGCCGGAGGAGGGCGGCGTCTTCGAGTACTGCCCGAACATCCGGTCGGCGGGCGCGGAGAACTTCGACGCCGTCCGTTCCGTGCTCACCGGCGCCGACCGCTCGCCGGTGCGGACCCTGACCCTGCGCCCCGGTGACCTCCAGCTGTTCAAGGGCCGGTACGCGCTGCACCGGGTGAGCGCGGTGCGCGGCGCCACGGCCCGGCACTCAGCGATCTTCGCCTACTCCGAACGCCCCGGCGTGATGGGCAGCGTCGCCCGTACGCGGCAGCTGTTCGGCCGGGTCCTGCCCGCGCACCGCGACGCCGAGCGCAATGCCGTGCGAGTCGACCAGTTGCTGGATTAGTAATCGCGAGGAGCCGCCCCCGTGCGTTTCGACCGGACCGGAAAAGTTTCCCTCGACGGCATCTACACGCAACCCGATCCCCGCGCCTATTTCACCACTCTGCGGAAGCTCGACTATTACATTCCCCAACTCGCCAAGCCCTATTTTCAGCAGATCATCGGGCAGTACCGCCAATCGCGGCAGGTGGACGTCCCGACCGTCGTCGACGTCGGCTGCTCCTACGGCGTCAACGCGGCGCTGCTGCGCTGCGACGCCACCATGGACGACCTGTACGACCGCTACGCCGGCGCCGAGTGCACCCGGCAAGCGCTGCTGGAGCGCGATCGTGAGCTGGTCCGGGCGCACCGGTCCCCGGCCCGGTTCGTGGGGCTGGACGTGTCCCGGCCGGCGCTGGGGTACGCATCGGCGGCCGGGTTCCTCGACGACGCCGTGCAGGCCGACCTGGAGGCGCGCGAGCCCACGGCGCGGCAGCGCGCCCTGTTCGCCGGTACCGACATCGTGATCTCCACCGGATGCCTCGGCTACGTCACCGGCCGGACACTCGTGCGCGTGGTCGAGTCCCGCCGGGACCGGCTGCCCTGGATGGCGCATTTCGCGCTGCGGATGTTCCCGTACGAACCGATCGCCGACAGCCTCGCCGCCCTCGGTTACGACACGGTGCGGGTGGACCGGACGTTCCGGCAGCGCCGTTTCGCGTCCGATCGGGAACAGCGGCAGGTGCTGGAGACGATGTCCGCCGCCGGCGTTGATTCGGAGGGTCTGGAGACCGATGGCTGGTTGTACGCTGAGCTCTACGTTTCCCGGCCCATCGGCACTCCCGACCCCTTGACCTTTGACGTTGACCAGTCACTGACCCAGAAGGCCGCCCGATGAGCAGCGAATTCCAGGAGACCGAGTGAGCACGTTCGAGAACGAGGACACGCTGCCGCGGGTGCCGTTGCCCGCGCTGGAGGACACCTGCGCCCGGTTCCTCGAGTGGTCTGCGCCGCTGCTGACGGAGGAAGAGTTCACCGACACCGAGGCCGCGGTGCAGGAGTTCGGGCGGGCCGACGGTCCGGGGCCGAAGCTGCACGCCGATCTGGTGCGGTACAACGCGGATCCGGCCACGCACAGCTGGTTGGACACGTTCTGGCCGGCGCGCTATCTCGGTCGCCGGGACCGGATCGCGTTGAACGCCAACTTCATCTTCCTGTTCCGCGACACGCCGTTGCGCGGCCTCGCCGAGCCGCAGGTGGAGCGCGCGGCGAGGCTCATCGCCGCCGCCGTGAACTACAAGACCCAGCTCGACGACGAGCGCATCCCGCCGATCGTGACGCGCGGGCAGCCGTTGTCGATGGAGCAGAACAAGTTCCTGTTCTCGACCACCCGCATCCCGGGGCCGGTGCAGGACACCGTCCGAGCGCCGTACAGCGACGAGATGCCGGGCCCGTCGACGGCGCGGCACATCGTGGTGTTCCAGCGCGGCAACGCGTACCGGATGGACGTGGTCGGTCCGGACGGGCGCCCGTACTCCCTCGACGACCTGGCGGCCGGCCTGCGTGAGGTGCAGAAGGCCGGTGCCGCGCGGGCCGCGACGGCCACCGCGGCCGGTCATCTCACCACGATGGCCCGGGCCGAGTGGGCGGCGGCCAGGGACCGGCTGGCGGCACTGGATCCCGGTAACGCCGCGGCGCTGGACACCATCGAGACGGCGCTGTTCTGCGTGTGCCTGGAGGACCTGACGCCGACCGACGACCTGGCGGCCTGCGACCAGTTGCTGCACGGCGACAGCGGCAACCGGTGGTTCGACAAGGCGGTGTCGCTCATCGTGTTCGCCGACGGCACGGCCGGCATCAACGTCGAGCACTGCGGGCTGGACGGCACCACCATCCTCAGCTTCGTCGACACGATGCTGGCCGCGTCGCCCGAGGAGCACGCCGCGCAGTCGGGTGCGGCGGCGCAGGGGGTGCCGGTGATCGAGCCGGTCACGTTCGTGCTCGACGACGCGCTGCGGGCCGACATCACCGCCGCGGCACGGTCGTTCGCCCAGTACGGCGCGGACACCGCCACCGTGACCCTGTCCTTCGACGAGTTCGGGGTGGACGAGGTCAAGCGGCTGCGGATGTCGCCGGACGCGTTCGTGCAGATGGCATACCAGCTCGCGCACAAGCGGGCCAAGGGCTTCATCGGCGCCACGTACGAGTCCATCGCCACCCGCCAGTACCGGCGGGGGCGGACCGAGGCGATGCGCGTCGTCACGCCCGAGGTGCTGCGGTTCGTGTCCACGATGGACGACTCCGCCGCGTCACCCGACGAGCGGCGGGCGGCGTTCCGGGCCGCGGCCGACAAGCATGTCGAACGGGCGAAGCAGTGCCAGGCCGGTGCCGCACCGGAGCAGCACCTGTGGGAGCTGCAGCTGATCCAGAAGCGGCGTGGGGCGGCGCTCGGCGTGCCCGAGCCGTCCCGGCTGTACGAGACGCCGGGGTGGCTCAAGATGCGCGACGACTACCTGAGCACCAGCTCGGCGCCGTCGACCAGCATCCGCTACTTCGGGTTCGGGGCCACCAGCAGTCGCTGCATCGGAATCGCGTACGTGCTGCTGCCGGACCGGTTCAACCTGTACCTCAGCACCCCGCGCCCGGTCGCCGGCATGATGTACACGTTTGCCGACCGGCTCCGCGAAGCGTTGCGTGAGCTGCGCGACCTGCTCGACGAGCGGTAGCCCGGGTCGCCGGTCCGCCGCCGGCCGCTCGACCTCCGCGACCTGGTGGTCGGCGTGGCGGCGGAGCCGACGGCGTCAGCGTTGGGTGAATGGCGGCCGAACACCAACGGCGTCCGCTACTGCCGAGGTGACTGCGTTGCCCAGGACGGTGCCTTGCTGCCGCAAGCTGGGAGAGATCCGGTACCGGATGGTGACACATCGTGGGATGTTGACTACAAGGGGTGTCGCGCAGGGCCGTCGTGTGGCTACCGTGGCCACGGCATCGATTCATGCACCTAGATCATTCGGTCAGGAGTGACGATGACGACGATCCCCGCCGTGGACCTTCCGTTCCTCGACATCACCGCGCCGGACTTTCGGTTCGACTCTCCCGCGGTCGCCGCGGCACGCGAGGCGAACTGGTGCGCCATGACGCCGATGGGACTCATCGTGCTGCGCCACGCCGAGATGCACCAACTGCTCCGCGACCCGCGGCTGGCGCAGAGCGGCGAGCGCTACCTGGAGCTGATGGGCATTTCCGACGGACCGTTGTACGACTGGTTCGTGCCGATGATCCTGCACCAGCGCGGCGCCGACCATCTGCGCCTGCGGCGACTGGTCAGCAAGGCGTTCTCGCCACGGATGATCGAGGGCCTGCGGCCGTTCATGCGTGACACCGCGACGAGTCTGACCGCGGCGATCGCCGAGCGGGGCGAGTGCGAGTTCATGGCAGATTTCGCCGACCCGATGCCGGTGCGGGTGATGTGCGCGCTGCTCGGCGTCCCACCGACCGATTACGAGTCGTTCCGCCGCTGGTCGACCGATGTCGGACTGGTCTACAGCTTCACCCTGCCGCAGCTGCGTACGCGGGTGGAGGAGGCCGTCGTGGGGCTGCGTGCGTACGTCGACTCACTGATCGAGCAGCGCCGCGCCGAGCCCCGGGACGACCTCCTGTCGGCGCTCATCGCCGCCGAGGAAAGCGGGGACCGGCTCAGCACTGAAGAACTGCGCAACCTCGCCCTCACCCTCGTGTTCGCCGCGCACGACACGACCCGTAACCAGCTCGGTCAGGCGCTGGCGACGTTCAGTGAGTACCCCGACCAGTGGCGGCTGCTTGCGAAGCGCCCGGAGCTCGCGCCACAGGCCGTGGAGGAGGTCATGCGATGGGCGCCGGCGGTACCGACGATCTTCCGGTTCCCCGTCGAGGACCTCGACCTGCACGGTGTCCACGTCCCAGCGGGCACCTTCCTGCTGCTCGGCACGCACGCCGCCAGCCGGGACCCGCTCGCCGTCGACGACGGTGACCGTTTCGACATCACGATCCACCGGCAGGTGCCGCACCTGACCTTCGGCGGTGGACCGCACTACTGCGTCGGCGCACCGACCGCCCGCGTCGAGATGGCCGAGTCGCTGATTGCGCTCAGCAGTCAACTGGCGCCGCCGTCGATAGCCGGCCCCGTCACCTGGCGTCCGCCCACCGCCATCCATGGACCCGAGAGCCTGCCGCTCCGGTTCGGGCGGGGTTGAGCATGCACCGCGCCTGGATCGCCGGCGGCTCGGCAGTCGCGCTGCTCGGTGCCGCGACCATCTGGGCGGCACGGGCGGCGGTCGCCAGGATCGAAAGCAACCCGGACCCCTTGCCGTATGACCGGCTTGCACGGGAGCCGCAGGGCGAGGAGGTGCTCGTCCCGCGTCCGGACGGAACGGTGCTGCGCGCGATCGTGACCGGGGACGGCCCGCCGGTGGTGCTCGCCCACGGATATGGGGCCTCGCTGCTGGAGTGGAACGTGGTGTGGGACGCCCTGGTCGCCCGCGGTCACCGCGTCATCGCCTTCGACCAGCGCGGCCACGAGCGCTCGACGCTCGGTTCCGCCGGTACCGGCTCGAAACCCATGGCGGCGGACTACGCCGCCATTTTGGACCACTTCGACGTGCGTGACGGCGTGCTGGTCGGCCACTCCATGGGCGGGTTCATCGCGATCCGTGCAGTGCTCGACCACCCCGAGCTGGCCCGGCGCCTGCGCGGCCTGGTGCTGTTCGCTACCTGGGCGGGCCGCATCCTCGACCAGGCACCACAGAATCGGCTGCAGATTCCGCTGCTGGAAACCGGTCTTCTGCAGCGGCTCGCGCGCACTCGTGCCGGTGGTGTGCTGTTCGGGGCCGCGCAGTGCGGCACCCGGCCGTCGCCAGCCATGATCTCCGTGTTCCGGGACGTCTTCGTCCGTCAGAGCCACCAGCCGCTCATCCCGATCGTGCGGGCCTTCAGCCGAGAGGACCGTTACCCCCGGCTGAGCGAGATCAGCGTACCGACCGTCGTCGTGGTGGGCTCGGCGGACCGCTCGACGCCCCCGAGCCACTCACGCCGGCTCGCCGCCGGCGTGCCCGGAGCGCGGCTGGTGAGCGTGCCCGATGCCGGACACCTGCTCAACTGGGAGGCGCCCGATGTCCTCGTCGAGGTCATCTCGTCACTCCAGCAGTAAGCACCCACGCAGCCGGCGCGTCGAAGCCGCACCCGTCGGTGAGCGGTTGATGAGGTGAGCAGTCGGGCATCGAGAGGGGAGCGGTCGACGTGCCCGGTGCAGCGGTCGACACCGGCCTACAACGGCACCCCGGGCAGCCGGGAACTGAACGCTTCGTGCTCATCCACCAGCCAGCATGGCTACTTGCGGTGTAGATCAACTCTGATTCCCAAGCCGAGGGTAAAACGCTACCTACGATGATGTCCGTGCCTCACTGGTCTGAGACTGCGCGCGTCGCCGAAGAGCGAGGCGACTGGGATCGAGCAATCGCGGTGGTCGGTGCTGTTGCGGAGTGCTACGGCAACGACCACGAGCGGCATCACGCACACCTGTGGCACATGGATCTGCTTGCTCGGGCCGGGCGTCACGTCGAGCTGGCGGCTCTCGGCCAACGTGACGCGCATGCGCGCAGGCGGCTGAACCGGCTGTTCTACGAAAAAGGCCGGTCGGAGGATCTACGACAGCGAGCGCGATCCGGAGATGGCGCAGCGCAGTACCTCCTCGAACGCCTGGCCGGAGATCGGAATGGTTCGTGTGCCGAGTAGGTGGGTGACAAACTGGGTGACGACGGCCACGAGCGGCGGCGGACGCCGGTTCCGGCCGCCGACCTGGGAATCCCGAGCGGTCAGAACGAGAAGTGCTTGACCACCGCCCAGCCCCGCTCCGCGGACCTGGCGTAGAAGGCCCGAAGGTCCTCGTGGTACTGAGCCAGGCGCTCCCGCAGCTCCTCATCCAACTCGGACGAGGGCAGCTGCCGCCACTCCTGCCACCGGTCCGGGAACGAAACTCTCTCCAGGTACGCCGCCGTGCGCGCCACGTCCGGCGGCTCGAGCGCCGCGTGGCCCGGACCGCCGCCGGGGTCCGGTATGTGCCGGCCTCCGAAGACGGGGAGCGCCCGGTCGCCGGTTAGCTGCGACTGGAGCAAGTAGAGCTCGTCCAGCTGGAAGAAGCCGCTCTCCAGCCATACTGCGTCACCTGCCCGGACCCGTCGGCGCAGTTCGTCGAACTCCACATCGAATAGGGACTCAAAACCCGCCGGGTTCCCGGGCAGCTCGGAGGATTCAAGCCCTTGAAAGTAGACCCACATACTCACTCTCGGCAAACTACCTGGCGCCACCGACGCGAACCTTCGCCGCCAGGCACCGCAGGCACGACCGCATAGTCGACGAAAACCAGGTCGAGGCCGACAGGCCAGCGTCAAGTAAGAGGGCAGCCAGGAGGCCGCGAGAGCAACAGCAACGATCGGCACCAGACGACACAGGTCGGCAAGGAAGCCCCGCTGCGCAGGGCGACGGTAAGAAGGGCTGTGGTTACGCGGCGGCTCGCTCTGCCAGGATGGCGGCCATGTTCGACGGGGAATTGACGATCCAAGGGTACGAGCTGCCGGACGGCGCGCGGCTGGTCGACGGCAACGTGCTGCTTGAGCGGCCCGGGTTCTGGCCGGTGTACCTGGCCTACATGGGCGGGGCGGTATATGACACGTCGGCGGCGTTCGACGTACCCGAGTCCGCACGTTCCGACATGGAGCGGACGCTGCTGGACCGGGCGCAGTGGCCCGTGTTGTCTGTGCGGCTGACACCGGCGCACGGGAAGTGGTGGCGGTGGTTACGCATCGTCAATCGCAACATGCCCGACGATGGTGGGCTCGACGTGCTGGTCACTTCGGATCTCGGCGGGTCGGCTGTCCGGATTGCCGGGTTGGGCGAGTTCTACGGGCCGGGGTTGTGCTGGGAGGAACTGTGGGCGCTGGCGGACATGCCCGATCCCGTGCTGACCCGCGAGCAGCGCCTGTTGCTGGCGTTGCCGTTCACGGGCGATGGAGTGGTGCCGGCTGATGCCCGTACGGTCGTTGCGGCGGCATTGCGGTCCGTGGGTGCGACGAGCAACGTCGACACGCTCGTTAGTGATCTCGTGGATCCGGCGGAGGGGCGGGGCGCTGGAATGTGGGTGATCCGGCACGGCGTACGGATGTGTCTGGCCCGGCACGCGCTGCGGCACATGCAGGACACGTCGCTGAACGAGTTGCGGGAGGTCGACCTGGCGTTCGGCGCCCGGTTCTTTCGAAGTCGATCGGGTAGCCGGGAGTATCGGCCGCGCGCGGCGGGCCGAACGGTGCCGCGATGGCGGTTCGAGGTGGTCGGGGCCCGGGCGGACGGTGTGGGTCTGCGGCTACTGGGCCGCCTCGATGGTGAGATCCGAGACGGGGAACCGGCGCGGCTGATGGACGGTGTCGCCGAGGTACCGATCGCCGCGGTTGGGGTCGGGGATGACCCCGCGACCCGGAATCTGTTCCTGACGATCGACGCGGAAGTGCCCCCGCCGGCGCCAGGCGCGCAGCTGCTTCCTGCGGACGGATAGCGCGCAGGCCCCGACACTTTTCATTCTTGGGGCAGGGCTCAGAAATCAGGACTGGAAGTTCGGACGTGTTCGCGGGCTCGACGGGCCGGCGTCCTTCACCTGACCGGACGGCCGCACGCCTGTGGTCCGCGCCATGCTCCTGGACATGGTTGAGGAGTACGCACGACACACGGGCCACGCGGACATCCTCCGCGAGGCAGTGGATGGTCGCGTGGGTGAAGGCGCGCCCGAAGACTTCACCGGCTGAACGTCCTCAACTGCCGCGAACGGTGCTGGAACGGGCTGGCTCCACGTGTCGGTCAGCCGGCGAGCTGGTCGCGGCGGCGGGTGAGGTAGGCCCGCTCCGCGGGGTTGCCGGCGAGACCGATGGCCCGGTCGTACGCCGCCCGCGACTCGCCGCTGCGCCCGAGTCGCCGCAGCAGGTCGGCGCGCGCGGCGTGGAAGGCGTGGTAGCCGTCGAGGACCTCGGCGAGCCGGTCGATCTCGGCGAGTCCGACTCCGGGGCCGTCGACTTCGGCGACCGCGACCGCCCGGTTGAGCCGCACGATCGGCGAGGGGTCGAGCTGCACCAGGCGGCCGTAGAGGGCGACGATGGTGGACCAGTCGGTGTCTCGGGCGGATGGGGCATTCGTGTGGACCGCGTTGATCGCGGCCTGCAGCTGGTAGCGCCCGGGCGGGTCACCGCCGGTCGCCACCGCCTGGATCCGCTCACGGACCAAGGCGTTGCCCTCGGCGATGAGGGTGCGGTCCCATGCGCCGCGGTCCTGCTCGTCGAGGGTCACCAGCTCCCCGGTGCGGGACACGCGCGCCGGCCGGCGCGCGTCGGTGAGGAGCATCAGGGCAAGCAGGCCGGCTACCTCGCCGTCGTCGGGGAGGAGAGTTCGGAGCAGGCGGCCGAGGCGGATCGCCTCGTCGGTGAGGTCGACGCGCACCGGGTCGTCCCCCTCGCTGGCGAGATAGCCCTCGTTGAAGACGAGGTAGACGACCGCGAGCACGCCGGCGAGCCGCTCACGGATGTCGTCGTCCCAGGGCACCCGGTAGGGAATGTGTGCCGCCTTGATCTTTGCTTTGGCGCGGGTGATCCGTCGCGCCATCGTGGTCTCCTGCACCAGAAAGGCGCGGGCGATCTCGGCGACCGTGAGGCCGCCGAGCAGGCGCAGGGTGAGCGCCACCCGGGCCTCCAGCGCGAGCGCCGGGTGGCAGCAGGTGAAGACCAGTCTGAGCCGGTCGTCCTCGACCGGGCCGATCGGCTCAGGAGGGGTGTCGTCGTACACGATCCGGGCCTCCTGGTGCTTGGCGTCGCGCTGCGACTCGCGACGGAGCCGGTCGATCGCCTTGCGGGTCGCGGTGGTCGCGAGCCAACCGCCGGGATTGGGGGGTACGCCGTCACGTGGCCACCGCTCCGCAGCCGCCACGAACGCTTCGGCCGTCGCTTCCTCGGCGACGTCGAGGTCGCCGAAACGGCGCGCGAGGCCGGCGACCACCCGCGCCCACTCCTCGTGGTGGACACGGGTGATCGCCTGCTCGACGGTAGGAACGGTCACGGCTCCTGCAGGGCTCGGACGGGTTCCTTGGTTTGGAAGGGACGCACCTCGACCGTGCCGCGGCACGCTCTCGACCCTTCGGCGGCAAGCGCCAGGGCCACGTCGAGGTCGGCCGCCTCGATGATCCAGAAGCCGCCGAGGTGCTCCTTCGTCTCCACGTAGGGCCCGTCGGTGAAGGCCGGCTTCTCGCCCTGCCCGTCGACGGTGGTGGCGGTCGTTGCGGGCTCCAGACCGTCGGCGAAGACGAGGTGCCCGTCCCGCTGGAGCCTCTCGTTGAAGGCGCCGGTGTCGGCAACCGTGCGAAGCATGGCCTGCTGGGAGGGGTAGGTGCCGAACTCGGTGCGCCCGGCCGGTCCGTAGGCGGACAGCAGATACCTGGGCACCGCGCTCACCTGCCCCCAGAGCCGTTACGTCGGGCCTCTCCAGGACCTCGGAACCGGTGCACCTCCTGCGGCCAGTCGAGCGCGGTCGCGAGCCTGCCGGCCCAGTATCGCGCCGCCGCGTCGTCGGGCACGTCCACGACGGCGAAGCCGCCGAGGTGCTCCTTGGTCTCGACGTACGGGCCGTCGGTGAAGACCGGCTTGCCGTCGACCGGCTCGACACTGCACACCGCGGTGGACCGGTCGAGCCCACCGTTGCTGAAGATCAGGACACCGTCGACCCGCATCTCCTCGATCACGGCCCGGCCGGCCGTGGCCTTCTCGCGCACCTCCTCCGCCGTGTGGTGGGGCACCCATTCATCGTTGAAGGTGATCAGGTACTCCGTCATGGTGGTCTCCTCTCAGTCCCCGGACGAGAGAGCCTTTCCCGACTCCTCGTGTCCGGCGGCCCGGCTGGCTGCCGCACACTGGTTCCACGGACGGCTGCGCCTTGATACGACACCATCCCGGAAACTCCTTTTCAAGGCAGCCCCGGCGTAGTGATTGAGGAAAGAATCGACCTCCGTTCTTCGACACGCACACTCGCCCGCCTGCCTCCCCGGGCGAACCGCGAGCAGGTCAGGAGGTCGAGCAGGTCCGAGTGTCGCGGATGTTCGCCGCTCGCCTCAGATACGGCACTTCGACGTATCCGAAGGCGTCAGCGTCCGTGGGTGGTCGGCCGCGGCAACGGCCGATTTTCCGCCGTCCTGTGGCGGAGCAGCGTACCGCTGTGGCGATCGGGCAGCGTTCATCGTGACGGCGGTAAGGCGCTTGGCGACGAGGGTGCACTTCCGAACGGCGCCCAGGTGCTCGCGTCTGTGTCCCGGCGGGGGTGGTTCTGGTGTTCATTGCGCCGCGACGGACCAGAACACCACCGAGCGGGTGCGGACTGGCGGTGGATTGCCGTGCCACGCGCGCAGCAGCCGGCGGCGGCCGACCACGACGGCGACGCCGAGCGTGACCAGCGCGCCGACGATGCTGCTGGGAATGTCGGACACCGTCCACCAGGCGATCTCGCTGACTTGGTCCCACTCGATGCCGAACACGACGCGCAGCCACGCCACGGTATGGGTCAGGTGATCCCAGCCGATGTGACTGGCCGCGCCGAGCAGCGCAGATCCGACGGTGATCTGCCACGGATGGCGAACTGTGGCAAGCACCCCGTATTCGCGCAACGCCAGCGGGCCGAGGTGGGGTAGGTGAGCGGCGAGGGTCGCGACGGTGGCGCGGACGAGCCACGCGCCGAGCAGCGCCACCGGCAGACACCACCACACCAGCGCGGTGAGAGTCTGGCTCTGCCACTCCAGTCCGACTCCGAGGAACGCGTACCGGACGTCGGGCGCGACCGCCCCGGTCGTCAGCGCGACACCGTCGAACCAGCGGGGGCGCCGAAGCTTGAGCGGAAGTACCACATTCAGGTGCGACGGGAAGGCCGGCGGCATCGGCGCACCATCCCACTTGGGGCCGCATACCGTGTCGCGAGACAGAGGCCATCGGAGACTGCAGGACCGGCCAGGGCTCCCCGTAACCCATCCAAGACCCAGTCGGGCAGGGCGCGGACGGGCAAGGAGGCCATCATGTAGCGGTGTCTACTGCATCTGTTGCACCGCTGACGCGAGGCCCAGGCTGGGACTGGAGGTCTGCAGGGCATGCCAGACGTGGTCCACTACTCGAGTACCGACCTGCGTCGGATCTTCGGAGAAAACGTTCCGGTCGGGGCCGCAGGGCTGCTCGACATGGAGTTGCCACGCGAGGCGGACATCTTCTTCGAGGCATACCCGACCGAGCGGGTCGGCCGGTCGAGGGAGTTTCCCGGACGCCTCGGGATCGGCCGAGCGTGGCACGGCGTCTGCGAGGTTCAAGTCGACCTTGGCGACGGATCGGTGTGGTCGGTCGTTGCGGTGGAGGGCGGTCAGCCTGAAGTCACGTTCATGAACACCAGCATCGAGCGGTTCATCATCTTCCTGCGGCGGATGCACAGCATGGCTCTGCTCGCCGAGGTGGAGGACGGGCCACGTTATCGAGAGCAGGCTGAGGCCGTCAGCCGAGAGCTCGCCCAAGCGGACGAGCCGGCGACCAGGGAAGGTACCTGGTGGGCCGGGATCATTGAGGAGATGGAGGCGATGGCATAGACAGCCCACAGGGATCTGCTCCCGTGCCGACGATCAGCACGCCGCTGGCATTCGCACACTGATCACGAGTGCTGCGTTCCTTGTTCGTCCGCGACCTGGATGATCGTCTTGCCGGGCGTGCGGCGTTGGCGGGCGAACGCGGAGGCCGTTTCGGAAAGCGGTCGCACGGCGCCGACGACGGGGTTGAGTCGTCCGGTCCGGAGGCGCTGGGCGAGGTCGGTCAGCCGGGCGCGATCAGGTTCGACGACGAAGAAGATGGCTCGCCCGTCCCTGGGCTGCAGCGCAGATGGCATGGCGATGCTGACGAGGGTGCCGCCCGGGCGTACCAGTTCGGTCGATCGCCCGAGGATGTCGCCGCCGATGACGTCGAACACCACGTCCACCTCGCCGACCTGCTGCAAATCGTCGGCGTCCAGGTCGAGGAAGGTCTGCGCGCCGAGGCCGAGCGCGACATCGCGGTCGTCGGCTCGGCCGGTGCCGATCACGCGGGCGCCCACCTCCCGCGCGAGTTGAACGGCGAGCGAGCCGACGCCGCCCGCAGCGCCGTGAATGAGGACGGTCTGGCCGGTCGTGAGGTGGGCGTGGTCGAACAGTCCCTGCCATGCGGTCAGTCCGGAAATGGGCAGCGCGGCGGCCACGGTGTGGTCGATGTCGGCCGCGAGGGGGGCGAGATTGCGAGCCTCCACCGCGGCGTATTCGGCCAGGGATCCGTTGCGGGCCCAGTCGGTCAGTCCGAACACCCGCTGGCCCACGGTGAGGCCGGTGGTTCCGTAGCCGAGTTCGACCACAACTCCCGACAGCTCATGCCCGGGGATGCTGGGTGTCCGGTCGCGACCAGCGCGATCGGACCACGTTGCCGGCCAGTCGAGCTCGCCGGGGGTGAAGCCTGCGGCGTGCACGCGCACGATGACGTCGTTTTCCGCAGCGTGGGGGTAAGGCATGTCGGTCAGGGTGAGCCCGCTGACACCCGCGTCACGGTCTCGCACGGTGATCGCTCGCATGCTCGAATCCCTTCTAGAAAGCTCGTCGGTGTGGGGTTGTGGGGGCTCAGCGAGGTCCCGCGCGTGGTGCCGCCCTCGGCCGCCCTCGTCGGTGCGCTGGTCAGCCTGCGTCCAATCAGCTGGGCCAGGGCGAACCGACGATGCGCTCGACCGTCGTCACGCGCTGGAAGCCGGGGATGAAGTGTTCGAGCACGTCGGAGTTCACGGTGCCGTTCGTCGTTTCGGGACGGTTCTTCAGCCCGTCGACGTAGGCGCGCAGAAACTCGTTCTTGAAGTCGCCTCGTGGATGGACGGCGAGGATGTCGTTGAGCTGATCGTGTTCGAGTCCGTCCATGCCGAAGCCGAGCACGTCGGTCAGGACACCGAGGTACGTGGTCGCGATTTCCGGGGCCATCCGGTCGGGGATGCCCGGCGTGGTGTGCAGCGCGATCGCCGTCCAGACGGTCTCGGCGGCGGCGGTCGAGAAACCCCGGTCCAGGAGGAACTTGCGCGCGTGGTCGGCGCCATCGACTTCGAAGCGCTGCTCGACGTCGGAAAACGGAGTCAGGAGGCCGGTGTCGTGGAACATGGCCGCCAGATAGAGCAGTTCGGAGTCCGGGTTCACGCCAAGCTTGTGAGCGTGAATCAGGCTGAAGAGGAATACGCGTCGGGAGTGGTGGTAGATGAGGGGGCTGGTCGTCTCCTGGATGTGCCTGGTCGCTTCGGCGACCGCCGCTGTCTCAGGAATCTCCAACCCCGCGATGACCTCTGGCATGATCTCTGACCTTCCCGGAAATGTGCGCGGAACGTTTTTCGCGATCTCCATGCTGCCCACCGATCGCCGTACCGCGCCGCCTTCGTTCGGCCAGGAATCACTTATATCCGGACAGGCGAGATCGCAGTCGTGTGCTCCACCACGCGGGGCACCACGTCCCCAGCCCGGTCCAGCGCGTGGCTGGCGACTTCGCATCGTCCGGCACGGCCCGTTCCGGTTGCGGCACGAGGATTTCGTGAACCACCCATTGCAACGGCTCCGGCGTTTCGCAGAACAAACCAAGCTGTGCACGTAATCAGCCGAAGAGCATGGTGAGTTCATTTAGTCGTTAACGTGAGCAACCTCGCCCACGAGGATCCCCGTCATCTCCGGTAATGGCGTGCTACCAATAAACGGTGTCCATGCCTCCTGTTTCGCCGACCCAACGGCGGTCAGTGCCGCCGGGTCCGGCCAACCACCGCGCGGATCCGGCCCGGAAGGGGGAGTGGTGAACGCTGGCCCCCATCGGGTCGCGATCTTCGTCTACGACGGAGTGACGTTGCTGGACGTCGCCGGTCCCGCGGAGGTGTTCAAGGAGGCGAACCGGTTCGGTGCCGACTACCGGATCGTGCTGCTGTCACCGACCGGTGCGGACGTCACGTCGAACCTCGGCGTCCGGATCGCGGTCGACGGCGCCGTCTCCTCGGAGCCGGCCTTCGACACGTTACTGGTGAGCGGGTCCGACCGCTATCCGCGCGCCCGTGTCCCCGCCGACCTGGCGGACGCCGTACGGATACCGGCGGCGGTGGCCGGCCGGGTCGCGTCGATCTGCACCGGGGCGTTCGTCCTCGCCGCCGCCGGCGTCCTCGACGGCAAGCGCGCGACCACGCACTGGCAGGTCGCGCACGAGCTTGCCGCCCGGTATCCGACGTGCCGCGTCGAGCCCGACGCGATCTATGTTCGCGATGGCACCACGTACACGTCGGCAGGGGTGACGGCCGGTATCGATCTGGCGCTCGCTCTCGTCGAAGAGGACCACGGGCCCGACGTGGCGCGCGACGTCGCACGCGCCTTGGTGGTGTACATGCAGCGTGCGGGCGGCCAGTCCCAGTTCTCGGCACCGCTGCAAGGACCGCCGCCCCGCTCGCCGGCTCTCCGCAAAATCACCGACCTGGTGACGGCGAACCCCCGCGGGGACTACTCGCTCGGTGAACTCGCGCAACACCTCAACGTGAGCACTCGGCACCTCACCCGGCTTTTCCACGACGAGCTGTCCACGACGCCGGCCCGCTACGTGGAAAACATCCGATTCGACATGGCCAGGGCACTGCTCGACCAAGGACACACCGCGACGCAGGCCGCGACCCTCGCCGGGTTCCCCAGCTACGAAAGCATGCGACGGGTTTTCGCCAGGAAACTGTCGATCAGCCCCGCCGCCTACCAACGCCGGTTCAGCACGGCCCGCCGCGCCAACGCGGGTTAGTACTGCTCCAGTCGCAGTTGAGGGAGTCGGTGCCGTCGCTGGTAGTGGCAGGTCCCGGCGCCGTACCGGCGGCTCCGCCGCCCGTCGGTGCCGTCAGTGCGGATCATCACGCTGCCGCCGCTGCCCGACGTGAACCGGTAGGTGCCCAGCGACACCCACGGCCCCCCGGACTGCCACTGCTTCACCTCCCGTCCTGTGCGGTCTCGAGGGGATATGTGAACCAGCCGTCGGCGGAATGGCTAGGGCAGGAGGTGTTCGAAGCTCTTGGCGGTGCGCGAGGGAACGAACTCTGTCACCGCATACTCGGCAAGGCCCCGCTGGCGGAACGGATCGGAGGCGAGCCTGCGCTCAAGTTCTTCCCGTGAAAGGTCACGAGCCAGAATCACGCCACCGACACGGGGAACCCGACGACCGGATGCGATGAACGCCCCGTCCGCATACTGCTGGTCCAGCCATGCGACGTGGTCTTGAAGCGCATCGTCGATCTGGGCGAGATCGGCGAGGTAGCTCAGTATCACCACGAACATGCCGGCATCGTATGCTGACGATGGCCTGTCCCCGTCAGGACGGGCCCGGGCGGCTACCCGAAGCGGTCAGCCAGCTTCGTCAGCTTGGTGACGTACGCCGGCCAGTCATGGTCGTGAGGGATGTTGGTGTTCTCCCGCCGCAGGCCGATCGCCGTGTCGTGCTGCTCGCGCATGATGTCGGCGTGACCGGCGTGACGAGCGAGGTCGCAGGTCACGTGGACGATGATCCTTTGCAGCGTCACGACCTGTGCCCCTGGCCGCCACCACGACACTCGCCCCGGCGCGTCGAGCGCTAGTTGTTCGATCGTCTGATCCGCGAACACCCCGACACGGCGATACAGATCAATCAGCCCATCCTTCGTCTCGTCCTCCCGCGCGTACCAGTCTGCCTGCGGGTCCTCCTCGAACGCCTGCATGGGGACCAGTTCCTCAGGCGTCGGGAAATCCCGCCCAAAGGTAGGCCCGAAGTAGCCGGCTTCGACATTGAGGCAATGCTTGAGGACTCCCAGCAGGTTGTTGCCGGTCGCGGTGCGGGGGAGCCTGGCTTCGCGTTCGCTCAGTCCGTCGAGCTTCCAGATCAGGTCTTCGCGAGTCGACTGGAGGTAGTGGTGCAGCGCAGCCTTCGCATCGCCCAAGTCAGCCATGCCCGCCAGTCTTCCTCATGCGCCGATCAGCGCCGGGCTGGGGCCGCCGGCAGGCCCCGACGGGCGAGCCTGGCCTTCCCAATACGCGCGTTGGACAGCAGCAGTGACAGGACCGGACGGAGACGAGGACAGCCGGCAGGGGCCGGATGCGGAGAGTGGTCCGAGATCACGGACGCGGATGGACGCCGCTGGACGAGGTGCGCAGAGCTGGTAAGCGAGCGTAGGGCAGCAGCAGCCGCGAGGGTTGCGACGCCGGACGGCACCATAATGGCCGCATGGCGAAGTCGATGATCGACGGGGAGTGGCAGCAGTTCGTCTCGTACGGCACCCGCACCGGCAAGCTCGCGACGACACGGGCCGACGGCTCGCCGCACGTCGTCCCGGTGTGGTTCGTACTCGACGGCGACGACGTGCTGTTCAACACCGGCAAGACCTCGGTGAAGGGCCGCAACCTCGCCCGCGACGGCAGGGCCGTGCTGTGCGTCGACGACGAGAAACCGCCGTACGCGTTCGTGACGCTGCGTGGCCGCGCGACGATCACTGAGGACCTGCCCGAGATGCGGCGGTGGGCGACCAGGATTGCCGAGCGCTACATGGGGCCGGACCTGGCCGAGGCATACGGGGCGCGCAACGCCGTGCCGGGCGAGCTGCTGGTGCGCCTGAGCGTGGAGAAGGTCGTCGGGCACACCGGCATCGCAGACTGAGCGTCCGCATGGAAGCAGCGAAGAAGCACCGACGTGCCGCCTACGGCCGGCACGTGACGACAGCAGGTCTCCGGAACGCGGCAACCGCCGCGCTGCGAGTGCCCGACGTCGATCCCTGGCCCGACCAGTTCGTCTACTCACGCAGCCAGGAGGGTCCGGGGATACGGGAGAGCTGGATGTCGGTGGACGGAACCCGAGACGGTCTGGTGATCGAGACCTCTGCCACCGGACGCACGGAAAGCATCGTCCCCGGCTGCCGGAACGGACGGGCGGCGGTGTTCAAGGGGGACGAGGTGGTTCCGGGCAGGACCGAGCGGTGCACCCCGGCACCGGCCTACTGCGCCTACCTTCCCACCGATGCCGACGCCATGCGGACCTTTCTGATCGAGCATCGCCAGGGCGAACCCGGTGACGCCAATGCCGCCGGCAAGGCCCAGGTGAAATCGTGCTCGTCTTCCACCCCGAGACCTACACCTTTCTCGGCGTGGGCGGCTCGGCGGGATCGTCGGCCGTGCTTGCCCTGACCATCGTCGATCGAGTCGGTCAGACGGCCTGAATCCGTCTCACCGGGCGGGCCGCCTCGGCGCGCCCGCCCGGTCTCCGGATCTTCGGTACGTGCGGGACGACCGGAGCCGCGGGCGGCCTGTGGAGCGGCGCCCCCGGTCCGGGCAAGGGAGCTTCCGCTCAGCGCAGGCCGGCCACCCAGCGCGCATTGCGGACGAACGCGCGGCGGGTGACGTCGGGGTCGTCGAGGAAGCAGCCGACCATGAGGGCGTCACGCAGCATGGCGAGGGTCTCGGCCTTGGCGTCGACGTCGTCGCGGCCGGCCTCGGTGAGCAGGCGCCGCAACTCGGCGTGGAACCAGGCACGGTGCTTGCTGATCACCTGGTGTACCGGGCTCCCGGGGTCGGGGAACTCGCCGGCCGCCTTGATGAACGGGCAGCCGCGCGTGTGGTGCCGGTAGGCGTCGTGGCGGTAGAGCGTGGCGCGGGTGACTCCGGCCTCCTGCAGGACGCGGTCCACCCCGACGCTGTTGATGCCGTCGTTGTAGAACAGGCGGCTCGCGGTTGCGAGGAGCTGGTCGCGGGGCGCTGATCGCCGGGTGGTCGCCATCGCTCCAGCGTACCCCTCGTACCGACCGTTCTTTCTCTCACTCGGCTACGGTTTGCTGGTGGGCGGGGAGTGTCGCTAGCTTGGAGGTGAAGAAAGAACGACCGTTCTTTCTCCTGGCATTCGTAGGAGCAATCGTGGCGACCCGCGTTCTCTTCGTACACGGCCTCTGGATCCACCCCCGCGCCTGGGATCCGTGGCTCGACCTCTTTCGCTCGGCCGGGTTCGAGGTGGAGGCGCCGGGCTGGCCCGGTGACGGCGAAACCGTCACCCAGACGCGGCAGCAGCCGGAGCGTGTCGCCGGTTACGGCGTCCGCGACATCGCGGACCACTTCACCCGGATCGCGCGGCTCGGCGAGCCGCCGATCGTGATCGGGCACTCGTTCGGCGGGCTCATCGCCCAGAAGCTGCTCGCCTCGGGCGCCGCCCGGGCCGCGGTGGCGATCGACCCGGCCCCGATCAAGGGCGTCAGAGCCCTGCCGTTCGCACAGGTCTGGTCGGCGTTGCCGGTGCTGTACCGCAAGGCCAACCGCGACCGCGCGGTGATGCTCAGCCGCCGCCAGTTCCGGTACCGCTTCGGAAACGCGATCAGCCGCGAGGAGTCCGACCAGCTCTACGACCGCTGGGCGATTCCCGGTCCGGGCCGGCCGATCTTCGACCTGACGGCGGCGAAGAAGGACCCGGCGTCCCCGGTCGCGGTCGACCTCGACGACCGGAAGCGGGGGCCACTTCTGATCATCGGCGGTGGTCGGGATCACACCATTCCCGAGGTGGTGGCGCGGCAGGCGGCCGAGCTCTACCGCCCGGGCGGCAACACCGAGTACCGGAAGTTCGACGATCGCGGCCACTCCCTCGTCTTCGACAGCGGTTGGCGCGAGGTCGCCCAGCCCGTTCTCGACTGGGTGCGTACGCAGACCGCCTGAGCGGCAGCCCTTCGGCAAGGAGTACGCGAGAGGCGACGCTCCTCAGGGCGCAGAGGCCACTTCCTGGAAACGGGAGGTGGCCTTTCTGCTGTGCAGATCAAGCTAGGCGGCGCGGGGGAGCGTGATGGTGAATGTCGTCCCGACGCCGACCTCACTCGCGACCGTGATGGTGCCCTGGTGATCGGTGACGATCTGTCGGGCGATGGCGAGGCCGAGGCCACTGCCCCCGGTACGGCGGCCCCGTGCGGAGTCGGCCCGCCAGAACCGGTCGAAGACGTGCGGCAGCGCGTCGGCGGCGATTCCCGAGCCGGTGTCGACGACCTGGACGACCGCCTGCGTGTCGGTGCGGCTCGCGACCAGGCGGACGCTGCCGCCCGCAGCGGTCGCCCGTAGGGCGTTGGTGACGAGATTGCCCACCACCTGGCGGAGCCGGTCGGGATCGGCGTGTACCGCAACCGGCTCCGCCGCCACGTGCAAGGACACCTCGGCCGACTCCGCCCGGGCGTGGTGGGCGGTGCGGCAGGTCTCCAGGAGTTCGGCCAGATCCACCGTGACCCGGTGGTACGCCAGATTGCCGGCCTCCGCCAGGGCCAGGTCCTGCAGGTCGTCGACGATGCGCTGCTGCAGCACTGCCTCTTCGAGCAGCGAGGCGTAGAGCTCCTGGTCCGGCGCGATCACGCCGTCGGAGAGCGCCTCGAGGTAGCCGCGCAGGTTGGCCAGCGGGGTACGCAGTTCATGTGCGACGTCGGCGACCAACCGGCGTTGCCGCTCCTCCCCGCGCTGCAGGGAGTCGGCCATCAGGTTGAACGACCGGGCCAACTCCGCCAGCTCGTCGTTGCCCCGCACCGGAACCCGTCCGGTGAGGTCGCCCCGGCCGAGCCGCTGAGCGGCCGCGGTGAGCGTGTCGATGGGGCGCAGCACCCGCCGGCTCAGCAGCACGGTGCCGATGACCGCGACCGCCGCCACGCCCGCGGCCGCGGCGAGCAGTGGACCGACGGTCAACACGGACGCCGGATCGCCGCGAGCACCGAGGTAGACCCGGGCGGGTACCGGCGCGACGTCACTGATGTCGTTGGTGAAGGCCTGCGCCAGGCAGGTATCCAGTGCTTCCACCGTCGAGCTGCCGCACACCTGCACCGAGGCAGCGTCTGCTAGGTGCCGGCCCGGCTCTGCCGCGACGTCGGCGCAGCCGTCGACGATCTCAGCGACACCAGGGCGATCGCGCCCGCCGGCCGCGCTCAGGTCGGCGTCGAACTGCGGAACTCCCGTGCTGGTGGGTACAGCGACAACCGGGACGGACTCCCGGGTCAGGCAGGCCGCGAACCGCACGCCGGTGCGGTAGCCGGCGATCGCATCGGCCACACCTTTCTGCCGGCTCGCCGGCTCCGCCGGCAGCGCGGCCAGATTCAACACCGGCCGCGGGTCGACGACCCCGACCACCGTGCCGAGCGGCCGGGCGGTGCGGTCCTCCTGGGTGTCCGTGTCCACGATCACCTGGCCCGTGTCGGCGACCAGGTGGATCCGCTGACCGGTCTGGGCGCGCAGGTCCCGCACCAGGTCGGGCACACCCTCCCAGGTGCCGTGCCGGCTGCCGTACGTGGTGAGTCGGCCGACGACCTCATCGAGTTGCGCCCGGTCGGTGGTGGCCGAGTCGTTGATCTGTTGCGAGGCCTGCCGCAGGGTCAGCCACGCGGTCGCCGCGGTCGCGCTCACCGCGACGAGGACGACCAGCCAGAGCACCCGTAGCCGAAAACTCACCGGCCGGCTCCGGGCGTGCCCTGCGGCGTCGCCGCCGGTTCCGGTTCGGCGAGCCGGTAGCCGCGGCCGTAGACGGTCTGCACGTACCGCGGCTCGGCAACGTCGTCCTCGATCTTGCGGCGGAGGTTCATCACGTGCGCGTCGACGGTGCGTTCGAGTACGAAACGGTCGAATCCGAAGGCCCGGTCGATGATCTGCGCCCGGGTGAACGCCCGCCCGGGCTCGCCGGCGAGCACCTCGAGGATGCCGAACTCCTTGGCCGTCAGGGCGACCGGCCGGCCACCGACGCGTACCTCGAACCGGCCGGCGTCCACCTCGAGCTCGCCGACGCGCAGCACCGCCCGGTTGTCGGCGCTCACCACCCGGGCCCGGCGCAGCAGCGCCCGGACCCGAGCGGCCAGCTCGCGCGGGCTGTACGGCTTGGTGAGGTAGTCGTCGGCACCGAGGTCGAGGCCCAGCAGGACGTCCTCCTCGGTGGTACGGGCGGTCAGCAGCAGGATCGGAATCTCCGACTCGGCGCGCAGGATCCGGCACACGTCCAGGCCGTCGACGACCGGCATCATCACGTCGAGGACCACCAGGTCCGGCCGGCGGTACCGGCACTGGTCCAGCGCGGTCCGCCCGTCGCCGACCAGCAGCACGCTGTGCCCCTCGCGTTCGAGATAGACCCGTACCAGGTTGGCCTGTTTGGGGTCGTCCTCGGCGACCAGGATCCGCGCGCTCATGTGTCCCCATTCTGCCTGGTGGTGGCGGGGGTCAAGTAAACCCGAAACCCGTGAAGAACTGATGTGGGCGGGCTCCGGGGAGCGGCGAGCGGGATATCCGCACCGCGGGCGCACGGCTTCTTCAAGGGTTCTTCACAGCCGGCTGCCTACCGTGCCTGTCGTCAGTCAGGAGCCGGACATGATCTTCGAACCAGCACACCCGGGTCGCCGCGACGAGCGACAGCGGCGGGCGGCCCGGCGGCGGATCCGGGAGACGCTCGCGGTGCGCCGGGCCGCCGCGGTCGGCGGGCACGGGGCCGCCGAACCACCGGATGAACCGCCCGTCGAGCCCGAGGCTGCCGGGTGACGCCGGGTACGCGCGCTCGGCGCCCGCCGACCGGTGTGATCAACGAGAGTGTCCCGCTGGCCGAGGCCGTGATCGATCTTGCGGCGATCGCGGAGAACATCCGGACGATCGCGGCGATCGCCCGTACCGGGCTGATGGCCGTGGTGAAGGCCGACGGGTTCGGGCACGGCGCGGTGCCGGTGGCGCGGGCTGCGTTGGGCGCCGGCGCCGCCTGGCTGGGCGTGACCTCGGCGACGGAGGCGGTAGCGCTGCGCTCGGCGGGCATCGACGCGCCCGTCCTGAGCTGGCTGCACCGGCCGGACGAGGATTTCACCCGCCTGATCGCCGCGGACGTCGACATCGCGGTGTCGACCCTGAGCCACCTGCACGCGATCGCCGGCGCGGCCACAGATCTCGGGGTGCCCGCCGCGGTCCAGCTCAAGGCGGACGTCGGTCTGTCCCGCAACGGTGCCGGTGGCGACGAATGGCCCGAGCTGGTCGGCTGGGCCCGCAAGCACGAGGCCGCGGGCAGCGTCCGGGTACGCGGGGTGTGGTCCCACCTGACGAACGCCGACGTGCCGGGCTGCCCGAGCATCGCCCGGCAGCTGTCGACGTTCCAGGAGGCGCTGCGGATCGCTCGGGAAACCGGGCTCGACCCCGACGTGGTGCATCTGGCGAACTCGGCGGCGGCCCTGGCCGCCCCGCAGACCCGGTTCGATCTCTGCCGGATCGGCCTGGCCATGTACGGCGTCGACCCGTTCGGCGCGACCGGTCCCCGCCGCTACGGCCTGCGACCCGCCATGACCCTGCGGTCAAGGGTGATCAACCTGAAGCGCGTGCCCGTCGGCACCGGCGTGTCCTACGGCGCCGATCACGTGACCGATCGGCCGACCACGCTCGCCCTGCTGCCGCTCGGCTACGCCGACGGCCTGTCGCGCACCGCCGAGGGCCGCGCGTGGGTCTGGCTCGCCGGTCGGCGCTGCCCGATCGTCGGCCGCATCGCCATGGATCAGTGCGTCGTCGACGTCGGCGACCTGCCGGTGGCGCTCGGCGATCCGGTGGTCGTCCTCGGTCCCGGCGCCGAGCCCGGCTCGCCCGACCCGGCCGAGCCGACGGCCGCCGAGTGGGCGCGCTGGGCCGGCACCAACCCGCACGAAGTCCTGACCGGAATCGGCGCGCGAGTGGCGCGCGTACACCTGCACGGGGGAGCGGCAACATCATGAGTGTTCGTTTGGCGGTGCTGTTCGGTGGGCGCAGCGGGGAGCACGACGTCTCCCGGCGCTCGGCGGAGAGCATCCTGGCCCACCTCGACCCCGCCGCCTACCGGGTGACCGAGGTGCTGATCGAGCGGGACGGCCAGTGGCGGGTGAACGGCGACCGGGCCACGTTCGCGCAGGCGCTGCGGGCCCTCGGTGACCAGGACGTGGTGTTCCCGGCGCTGCACGGTCCGTTCGGTGAGGACGGCACCGTCCAGTCGATGCTGGAGTGGCTCGGCGTCGCGTTTGTCGGAAACGGTGTCTTCGCCAGCGCCGCAGGAATGGACAAGCCGGTCACGAAGAAGCTCCTCGCCGCCGACGGCCTGCGCGTGGCCGACGGGGTGACGCTGCGGTCCGACGAGGAGCTGTCGTCGCGGGAGCAGGAGCGGCTGGGGTTGCCCGTCTTCGTCAAACCGGCCCGGGCCGGCTCCAGCCTGGGCGTCTCCAAGGTCGAACAGTGGGCGCAACTGCCCGCCGCCCTGCGGCTCGCGCGCGAGAGCGACGCGAAGGTTCTCGTCGAACGCGCCGTGCGCGGGCGTGAGATCGACGTCGGCGTCCTTCAGCACCCCGACGGCCGCGTCGTGGCCGGGCCGCCGCTGGAGATCCGGGTGGCGAACGCCACCTTCTTCGACTACGACGCCAAGTACGACGGCGGTGCCGTCTTCCACATCCCGGCCCCGCTCGACCCCGGCACCACCCGACTGCTGCAGGACCGGGCCGTGCGGGCGTTCCACGCGCTCGGCTGCCGTGGGCTGCTCCGCGTCGACTTCTTCCTGCCGGATCCGGACGCCGAGCACGGCCACGGGTGGACCGGAGACTGCCGGGAGCCGGTGATCAACGAGGTCAACACCTTCCCCGGGTTCACCGCCGCCTCCCAGTACCCGCAGATCTGGCAGCGGGCCGGGATCGGCTTCTCGGCACTGCTCGACATCCTGATCGAGGGCGCGCTGCAGCGGCGCGACGTCGTCTCCCCCTCTCCGGCACCCTGCTGATGGCCGTCTACACCGCGGAACACCTCCGTGGTCTCCGCATGATCGTCACCGGCGGGGGCACGGGCGGGCACACCTATCCGGCGCTCACCACGATCCGTACGCTCCGCGACCGGCTGGCGGCAGCCGGCACCGCACCGGACGTCCGCTGGGTGGGCGTCGCCCACGGACTGGAGGCCGGAATCGCGCGGCAGGAGGGCATTCCCTTCACGGCGATCACCACCGGCAAACTGCGCCGCTCGCCGAACCTGCACGAGTGGGGCCGCAACGTCGCCGACGCCTTCCGCGTGCCGCTCGGCATCTTCCGGGCCATCATGATCGTGGTGCGCACCCGGCCCGAGGTGGTCTTCTCCACCGGCGGATACGTCTCCGTCCCGATCGGGATCGCCGCCTGGATGACCCGCCGCCCGCTGGTCATGCACGAGCAGATCCTCACGCTCGGGCTGGCGAACCGGATCCTCGCCCGCCTCGCCGATCGAGTCCTGCTGAGTCACGAGTCTTCCATCGACCATCTGCCCGCCCGGGCGAGAACCCGCGCGGTGGTCACCGGCAACCCGATCCGGCCAGAGATCCTCACCGGCGATCGCGACCGGGCGCTCGCCGCGTACCACCTGGATCCGCGCCTGCCGCTGGTGTACGTCACCGGCGGCGCCCAGGGCGCCGTCCAGGTCAACAACCTGATCGCCGACGTCCTCCCCGGACTCCTGCGGAAATGTCAGGTGCTGCACCAGTGCGGCGGCTACTCCCTCGACCGGATGCGGCAGGTCGCGGCCGCCCTCCCGGAACACCTGCGCGGCAGGTACCGGGTCGTCGACTACGTGCACGGCGAACTGCCCGACGTCCTGAGCGCCGCGGACATCGTCGTCGCGCGCAGCGGCGCCGGCACCGTCGCCGAACTCACCGCCCTGGGCAAGGCATGCGTCTTCATCCCGCTCATCCCCACCGGCGGCGACGAACAGCGGCGGACCGCACGGCACCTCGCCGACGCCGGTGCCGCCCGCATGCTCGCCGGCCCGGACGCCTCCGCCCACCGCCTCCACGAGGAGATCATGGTGCTGCTCGACCATCCGGAACGACGCCAGGAACTGGCCGACGCCGCCCGCCAACACGGCCGGCCCCGTGCGGCCACGGCCGTGGCCAGCGCGATCATCGACGCCGCTGGGCGGTACCGGTCATGATCCTGCTGTCTGACCGGCGAATCTCGGCCATCCCGCTCGGCGACAACGGGGAGGCCCTGGTCGACGTACGCCAGGTCGCGGACCTTCGGGTCGACGACCGGCTGGCCGACGAGGCCGGCGCGTACGCGCACCTGCGCGAGGCGACGGTGCAGCGTCTGCTCGCCGCCCAGCGGACCCTGCCCGGCGGGTTGCGGCTGCTGGTCATCGAGGGGTACCGACCGCTCAGCCTGCAGACAACCTACTTCGAGAGCTACCAGGACGAACTGCGCCGCAGGTACCCGGAGTGGGACTCGGCGCGCCGGCACGTGGAGGCCAGCAAGTACATCTCGCCGCCCGAGGTGGCTCCGCACAGCACCGGCGGCACGGTCGACCTCACGCTCTGTACGGCCGACGGGATCGAACTGGACCTGGGCACGATCGTCAACGCCAGCCCGGTGGACAGCGCCAACGCCTGCTTCACGGGATCACCCGACATCTCCCCGCAGGCCCGTACCAATCGCGACATCCTGAGCCAGGCGCTGTCGTCCGCCGGCATGGTCAACTACCCGACCGAATGGTGGCACTGGTCGTTCGGCGACCGCTACTGGGCGCTGAGCAGCGGGGCCGCCCGGACCCGGTACGGGCCGGTGGATCTGCCGTGAAGCGGCTGTCTGTCGTGGCGCGGCCCGGAGTGCGAGCCATGGCGCCGGTGAGGATCAGAGCCAGGGTGGTGGACCCTCGAAGGTGAGGGCGTGCACGTCGAACAGGACCGCCGCCTCCACGCCCAGAGCCGGTCCGCCCTGGCGGGCCGCCCAGGTCAGGAACGGCCCGGGTTCGGGGCCGGCCACGCCCAGCCCGCTGGTGTACGCAGCGTGCGCGGCCAGGGAGGCGATACCCCGCTGCAGCGGTTCACCGGTGACGTCCACGCCGTGGGTGGGGCGCTCGGCGCCGGCGAAGCAGACGTAGCGGACGCCGCCCCAGGGTGGTAACCCCTCGTCCACCAGTTCCGGGAAGATCCACCGGTTGCCCGCGTCGCGGGCGGCGTCCAGCGTGGCCAGCCCCACCGCCCGGTGGTCGGCCTGGTTGGTGATGCCGCCCGTCATGCGGACGCTGAAGGCGCCCGAGACGATGACGTCGGGCCGGTGCCGGCGGATCGCACGGACGATGTCGCGGCGCAGGTCCGGGCCGTACTCGACGACACCGTCGCGGTGGTCGAGGAACTCCACGACGTCGACGCCGACCTCCCGGGCCCCGGCGCGCTGCTCCTCCTCGCGCAACGGCGCGGCCTGGTCCGGGTGCAGGGCGTCGATTCCTGCCTCGCCCCGGGTGGCCAGCACATAGGTGACCTGCTTGCCCTGTGCGGTCCAGCGGGCGATCGCCGAGGCCGCGCCGTACTCGATGTCGTCGGGGTGTGCGGCCACCGCGAGGCAGCGCTCCCAGTCCTCCGGCAGTGCCGGTAGAAGCTCATCCACGGTCCTCACCGTATTCGCCTCTCCGCCGATCCGTCACCGCCGGACCGGCAACGTCGACCTCCGTCGAGCAGGCGATAATGACCGGGTGGACTCCAGCCGGCTCCACCCGCAGGCGCGGGCGGCGATGCAGGTCCAGCAGCGTGTCCCGCTCACCCGGGCGACCCTGCCGGCGGCCCGGCTCAGCATGGTCGAGGCGACTCCGGCCGAGGTGGGCGGCGGACCGGGGATCCGCTCCGTGGTGAGCGTCGACGCCGGCGGCGTGGCCGCCCGGCTCTACCGCGACGGCGATCACGATGCGGTGCCGGTGGTCCTCTACGCGCACGGCGGGGGCTGGGTGATGGGCGGCGTGGACACCCACGACGGGCTGTGCCGGCACCTGGCGGCCGCGTCCGGCTGGGCCGTGCTCTCCGTGGACTACCGGCTCGCCCCCGAGCATCCCTACCCGGCTGCGGTGGACGACATGGCGCGAGCGCTCACCTGGCTGCGCGGGCCTGGAGCGGCTCGGTACGGCCTTGACCCGGGCCGCATCGCGGTGGCCGGTGACTCCGCGGGAGGGCACCTTGCGGCGGTGACCGCTCGGCGCGCCCGGGATGCGGGGACCCGTCTTGCGGGGCAGATCCTCATCTGCCCGGTCATCGACCCCGCTGCCGACTATCCGGCACTGGACGAGTACGGCCTGGACCGGGAGGAGATGGGGTTCTTCTGGGACGCGTACGCCCCACCCGGCGTGGACCGTACCCAGCCGGATCTGGATCCACTGCGGGCCGACCTCACCGGCCTGCCCCCCGCCGTGGTCATCACCGCCGAACTCGACCTGTTGTCCGCCGAGGGGGAACGGTACGCGGCCAGGCTGCTGGCCGCCGGCGTGCCCGTCACCGCATCCCGGTACCAGGGACTCATCCACAACTTCCCGCGCAAACTGGCCCTCTTCGACGCCGCCCATGTCGCCCTGGCCCAGGTGGCCGCCGCGCTCACCCGTTGGTGAAGGAGAGCTGCGGCATCGGCCAGACCGGCCGCTCGACCTACCGAGCCGTTGATCGTCGGCTTCCTACGGGTTGGCCGCCCGGCGTGTGGCCCTCTGTCGCCAGGCAGCCGCCAGGAGGAGGACGGCCAGTACGACGGCGACGCCGAAACCGAGGATGGCCGCCAACGAGAACGATGCTCCTGTCTTAGCCTGACCGTGGCGCTCGCTCCTGACCTCGGCGATGGGACCCTGCTTCTTCTCATCCGGGGCGACCAGGCGGCCGGCCGACGCGTCGGCCGGGAGAGCGAAGCCCCAGTCCAGCAGGGCCGCCGCCTCGCCCAGGCTCCCCAGTGGCGCGGTCTCCGCGCCGAGCAGGGTCACGGTGAGCCGCCGGCCGTTGCGTTCGGCCACCCCCACGTAGGTCTGTCGCGCCAGGTCGGTGAAGCCCGTCTTCCCACCGAGGGTCCCCGGGTAGTGGCCCAGCAGCGTGTTGTCGTGGGTGATGGAGAAGCCTGGCGTTCCCGGCCCTGCCGGTATCTCCGCCACCCGGGTGGCGATGTAGCGCCGGAAGTCCGCGCGGGCGTAGGTGGCGCGCGCGATCAGCGCCAGGTCGTACGCGCTGGTGTACTGACCGGGACCGTCCAGGCCGGATGGTGTCGCCGCGTGCGTCTGGTTCGCGCCCAGCCGGTGTGCCTCGTCGTTCATCGCCTTGACGCCGCCCTGCCGCCCGGCGGCGCCGCCGCCGACCCGGGCCAGCACGTTGGCCGCGTCGTTTCCCGATTTGAGGAGAAGCCCCAGCCACAGGCTCTCGACCGAGTAACGGCCGCCCGCGACCACCCCCATCAGTGAACTGGCCGGATCGAGATCCTGCAGATCCGCCCGGGTCACCTCGACCACCTGTGTCGGGTCGAGGTGCGGCATCAGGGCCGCGGCCAGCAACATCTTCTGCACGCTGGCCGGCGTGCGGTGTTCGTGCGGGCCGCATCCACCCAGCACCGCGCCACTGTCGAGGTCGGCCACGACCCACGAGGTGGCGGTCACCGCCGGCGCCATCGGCGCACCCGCGGGGATGGAGAGCCCTGCCGTGGCCAGCGTCTCGCCGCCGACGGCCCTGTCGGCGGCACCGACCGGTGGCGGCGACGGCGCGGCGGGCGGGGGCACTGGCGGCTTCACGGCCGGGCAGGGCACGTACGGCGCGGCCGCCGCCGACGTCGAGGAGCCGACCGCCACGGCGGGCGTGGTCAGTAAGGCGCTGAGCGCCACGACAGCAATCCGAACGACCGTCATGTTAAAGCACGGTAACTGCTGATAAGACCGGCGCGGCCCGGTTGTAAAAAGACGCCGACAATTCCGGTCTTTGGGCGGGCTGCGTTCTTTCAGTCGCCTTGTGCCGTTCCCCCAACGAAACAGCCGCGAACAGAGATTCCGACCTGATCGTGCCATCAGGTAAAGCCTGGGGAGTTTTCCGCATGGCTGTTTCGATGAAGCGCGCCTCGGTGCGTATCGATCATCTAGACCATGCCGGACAGGTACTCCCGACGTCGCTGCGGTTCAAACTTCTCGATCGCGTACCGCAGCATGACCCGCGGCATGACCCGGTAACGTCGGGCCAGAAACTCCTCGGCCGCCGCTCGGTCCCGGTTGCCCACCTCGCGCAGCATCCAGCCCACCGCCTTCTGGACGAGGTCGTGCGGGTCACGCAGGAGCCGTTCACTGAGGCGGAAGGTCCACTGGAAGTCACCGGCTCTGATGAAGGCGAAAGTCGCCATGATGGCGATGCGCCGGTCCCACACCAGGCTCGACTCGGCCAACCGATCCAGTACGCGCCGGTCCTTGTCGATCAGCCACGGGCCGACGATGTACGGCGCGGATGAGTCCACCAGGTCCCAGTTGTTGATGCGGTCGGTGTTGGCCAGGATGATGTTGAAGATCTGGCCCCGCTCCTCCTCGGCTGCCTTGGCGAACTTCCGCACCAGGATGAACAGCGACGTCAGCCGCTCCTCGTGCACGCTGCTGGTCAGCAGCTTCGCGGTTTCGGCCAGGGACAGGTCGCGCCAGTACCGGGCGGCCACCCGGCGCTGTTCCGGCACGGAGACACCGATGGCCGTGTCCCCCTCGCCGTACCCGCCGGGAGTCATCTGCAGAAACCGGCTCGATGCCTTCGCCCGTCCCGGGTCGGCGAGGCTGGCGAGGTCGTGACGGACGTCGGCAGTCGTGGCCATGACTCGGCAACCTACCGCGACCGCCGTTGCCTACGGTGCTGTTGCCGCGCGCCCCCGCGATCTCACTCGCTCGGGTCGCGGCCTGGGTAGTTTTCCTGTCATGAGTGAGGACACCTTCCGCTCGGTGGAGATCGAGCGCACCAGCGTGGGCAAGTACGTCGCGCGGAATGTCCGCGGTGGATCGATGTCGATGGGCGCGGGCGACGACGCCAGCTTTACGCCGGTGGAACTGCTTCTGGCTGCGATCGGCGGCTGCACCGCGATAGACGTCGACCACATCACCAGCCGCCGCGCCGAGCCGACCCAGTTCTCCGTCGAAGTCACCGGCGACAAGATCCGGGACGAGGCCGGAGGGAACCGGATGCGGAACCTCAGGGTCGAGTTCACCGTGACGTTCCCGGCGGGCGCGGACGGCGACCGGGCGCGCGAGGCGCTGCCCCGGTCGCTGCAGCAGTCGCACGAACGACTCTGCACCGTCTCCCGTACCGTCGAACTCGGCACTCCCGTCTCGATCGTCGAGGTTGCCGGTCCCACTGGCGACTGAGGTCTCGTGGATCTGGACGTTGCCTCGGCGAAGAGTGCGTTGCCCGACGCCTCGTCCGGGCCTGCCATCTGGTCAGGAATCGAGAAGCGCCACGGTGCGGCCGGGCCCTAGCCTCTTCCCAGGTAGCCGGCAGCACGCCGGGCCTTACGGCAGAGGGAGCCCGAGAATGTCCGCGAAGAATTCCACCACCGTGTCCGACGGCTTCAGCGCTGAGGAGCGTGCCGCGATGAAGGAACGCGCCGCCGAGCTGCGCGCCGAGGGCAAGAAGGGGGCCAAGAAGGCCGACGATCTGCAAGCGGTCCTCGACCGGATCGCGCAGATGGCACCGGAAGACCGTGCGCTCGCCGAGCGTGTGCATGCGACGGTGACCGCCACCGCCCCGGCGCTGTCGCCGAAGACCTGGTACGGGATGCCCGCCTACGCGAACGCGGACGGCAAGATCGTCGTCTTCTTCCAGGACTCGGGCAAGTTCAACTACCGGTACTCGACCCTGGGCTTCCAGGACACGGCCAACCTCGACGACGGAGACCTGTGGCCGGTGGCGTACGCACTGCAGAAGTGGAGCCCCGCGGTGGAGAAGAAGGTCGTCGAGCTGGTGAAGGCCGCAGTCTCCTGACGCTGCCGCCCTCCTGACGCTGCCGCCGCTTGCGCAAGTCAGAGCAAGGTCTGGCCGGGCGAGCACGTGGGTGCAGGATTCCCGGGCGATGTAGCGCTTGCGGGCGAGATCCGCTGCCCCCCGCCGAGACGTCGGCGGTGATAGCGTCCGGCTCGGTGATTCACCCGCATGGATGCGGAGGAACGCCTTCTCGGGGGAGGAGCACGTCCTTGCGTAGATGGATGGGGTTCGTCGTTGTCGCCGCCATGGCTGCGGCAGCCGTCCTGGTGGGCAGTCCTGCACAGGCCACGATTTATGACAAGCGAAACGACTTCAACCGCGACGGTGTCAGCGACATTCCGTTCATCTTGTCCGGCGGCGGCATGATGGTCCAGGTGGGTGACGGTAGCGGCGGCGTCGCCCGTTGGGCCGATGTCGGCTCCGGATGGTTTCCCTACAGGTACGACCTGTCCGCTCCGGGCGACCTGAACCGGGACGGTGTCGGTGATCTTGTATCCATCCACTACGACAACGGCTGCCTCTACCGCTGGTACGGCAACGGCAACAGCGGCGTCAGCGGAGGGACCCAACTCGGGTGCGGTTGGGACCGCTACAGCCTTGCCGGCGCTGGCGACCTGAACAACGACGGCAACGGCGACCTCGTTGCCGTGAATTACGACAACGGCTGCCTGTACCGCTGGTACGGCAACGGCAGCGGCGGGTTCGGCACGGGCGTGCAACTGGGTTGCAGCGGCTGGAGCTCGTATGCAGGCGCGCTTACGGGCGCGGGCGACCTGAACGGTGACGGCAACGCCGACCTGGTCGGTATCAATGACGGCAACAACTGTCTGTACCGCTTCAACGGTAACGGCAGCGGAGGTTTCAGCAGCGGCGTGCAGGTCGGCTGCGGCTGGGGCAACTTCACCGACATCGCCGGACTCGGAGACTTCAACCGCGACGGCAGGGGCGACCTGGTCGCCCTGCACTCGAACGGCGACCTCTACCGCTACCACGGCAACGGAAGCGGCGGGTACGCCTCACCTTCGGTGATCAGCGTCGGGATGGACGGATACTTCCTGGCTGGTTGACCCCTGCCCAGCGTCCGCTGAGCGCGGCACTGTCAGCAGCACCCGCGTTCAGACGGACGAGGTCACTGGTTCGATCTTATGCAGGTCGAAGGCCACTTCCCGGATTCGGGAGGTGGCCTTTCTGCTTGTGCGCAATACCTCCACACAGCACATGCCGAGTTGTCGCCGGCTGGCGCCCCGTTGACAGCCGTCGTGAGCGGATGACGGGCGGTGCGGTGGTGCGTCGATACTGGTTCCCATGGCGGAGGAGCAGGCGACGGAGCTGACCCGATGGACCATCCACGGTGAGCGGGTCGTCGACGACGCTCGGCGGGCGCGGCTGAGCATCGCTGAGGTGGAATTGCCCGACGGCGTGCGGTTCGAGCAGTACGTGATCCGGGCGCCCCGGTCGGCGATGGTCGCCGTTCTCGACGAGCGGCAGCGTCTGCTGGTGATCCGGCGGCACAGGTTCGTGTTCGACCGGTGGGTGTGGGAGCTTCCCGGCGGCTATGTCGATGATCGGGAACAGGCGGTGGCCTGCGCGGTTCGTGAGGTGGAGGAGGAGACGGGCTGGCGCCCGCACGAGGTGGAGCCGCTGCTGTCCTTCCAGCCGTGGGTGGGCACCGCCGACGCCGAGAACCTGCTGTTCCTCGCGCGCAGGGCCCAATACACGGGCGTTCCAATGGACGTAAACGAGGCCGAGCAGGTGGCCTGGATCCCGTTGGACAAGGCGCGCCACCTGGTTACCAGCGGCGAGATCGTCGGGGCCGGCACGGTGATCGCAGTGCTTGAGCTGATCGCCAGGCAGGCGCGGGGCGAGTTGTAGGCGTCAGGCCCGGGCACCGAGGACCGCGTCAACGTGGCGGATGAACTGCCGGACGATGGGCCGCCGGCGGTGGGGCGCGAGCTGGGCCTGCAGATCGCGTACGTAACGCACAGCTCGGGCCGACTGAAGTCGCGAGGTGAGCGACAGCGCGTCGGTTCCGATGGCGCAAGCCCGGTCCGGCTCACCCCGCTGCGCCTGGACCGTGGCGAGCAGAGCGAGGTTGAAGGCCTTGCCGCGAACATAGCGCTCGTCCATCCGCAAGGAGCGGGCGGCGAAGGCCTCGGCCCTGGCTGGCTTGCCGAGCGCGTGCAGGCAGTGACCGAACTTCGCCGACAGGTAAGCCTCGTCGAAGTAGCCGAGCCACTGGGGGTCACTGCTTCGGTCGGCCCGGTCGAGGGCCCGTTCCGCCAGATGGAGCGCGGTCGCACACGCCCGTTCGTCCCTGATCACGGCGTGCCCGTGGGCCTCCATGACGGACGCCTCCGCGGTCAGGACGGTGAGCCCGGCGCGCTGTGCCGTCTCCCGTGCGGCCCGCGAGAGGTCGACGCCCGTCGTGCCGTGCCCGAGGTAGGTGGCCTGGTGACTCATGGCGGACAGGATCTCCGCCCCCAGGCCGGGATCGCCGGCGGCCCGGGCCAGGTCCAGGGCACGGGTCAGGTAGAGCTGGGCCACCCCGTGGTCGGCCATGTCGTACGCCTGCCAACCGGCAAGCTGGGTCAACTCCGCAACCGCGCTGAGGAGTCGCCGCCCCGTCGCGGCGTCATAGCGTCCGTCGCTGAGCAGCGGTGTGACCTCCTGGTGGAGGTACCGGGTGACGGCGGCCCGGGCGTGGCCGCCGCCGTACTGGTTGTCCAGCCGGCGGTAGGTGCTGGTTATCTCCCGGATGGTGTCGACGTCCGGCTGGCCGACAACCCGACGGCCGCCCTGCTCTACAGCCGGCGCGGCGGGTGCGGTGAACCAGCGCAGGGCCGGCAGCGTGTAGCCGGCGGAGGTGAACGCCACCTGCCGGATCACGTCTCGACGGTTCACATCGCCTTCCCACAACTGCACGGCGGCGCGGACATCCTCGCGCCGTGAACGGTGGACCGGCTGGTCACTCTGCCGCTGCCCCTCCTGCGAAGCCATGTCCAGGAGACATGACGGGTCCTGCGGGGCGAGCCCCAGCGCCATTCGGGCCTGGTCAGGCATCCGGCAGCCGTCGGCGATGCGTTCCAGCACGTCGATGGACGTCACCTTCCGTCCCGCCATGACGCGGCTGACGTACCCCTGCTCCAAGCCGACGGCCGCGCCGATCCGGGTCTGGCTCGCACCGGTCAGTTGGCTGACGCGACGAAAGAGCGCGCCGACGTCACGTCGGATCAGAGCGTCGCGGACGACGGCGTCGGACCAGACGTCGTCCGGGATCCGAAGCGGATCGAGCAGCACACCGGCTCCCAGCGTCGCGGACTGACTACCCAAGGTGCTCATTACGGAGCCTAAGCGGCGACCACGCGCAGGTCGAGGCAGGTCATATCACCGTGACATGACCACTCGACATGGCCACCGATCGCTGCCTGACAGGACAGTCCAAGCATGCTTCCAACCGGCCGGCCTCCAGTGGACAGTCGCCCCACACCGTGTGTTGTGCCCCGTGGGACGGCGCCGTGAGAGCGGCCCACAGGGACCAACCGCGTCGAGTCTCGTACGACGAGTATCTGCTCGCCGTGGCGATGACTCTGGCCCGCCGCCACAGGCCGGTCTGGTCATGGCGGAAGTGGCGACACGTCTGCCGCTGCGGCGCCGAATTTCCGTGCCGCGCCCGGCATCACATCCCGATCAACAGAGCTCACTGGCCAGTGAAGGATGAGCAGTGAACGACAATCAGGAGCAGCAGATTCTTGCCGTGCACCTGCAAGGGGCGGCCGGGATGTGCATCGGCTGCCGCATCTGGTGGGCGCGGATGACGCCGTATCCCTGTTGCCAGGTGCAGTGGGCGACCAGTCGGCAGGCCCGGTCGATGACCGCACAAATCCTCGGCTGGGTGCGGTGACCACTCACGGACCCGTGCTGCCGATCTGGAGCTGCGGAGGATGCGACGGCCCTTGGCCCTGCCCGACCCGCCAGCGCGAGCTGCGTGCGGAGTTCCATGGCGCGCCGGTGTCCCTGGCCCTCTACATGGGTGCCCAACTGGTTCGCGCCTCGGAGGACCTGACCTGGATGCCAGCCGGCAGCTTGCACAGGCGCTTCCTTGGGTGGGTGCGGTGAGCATCCTCCGGGTGGGCGACGAGAAGTTCCACTACAGCGACGGGTCGCACAAGTGGATCCCGCCGGACCCGGACTACGAGCAGGAGATCTGGGACGAGCAGGTTCGCCAACACAAGTATCGGCACCTAGCAGGAGAGCGACCGAAGGTGCGCGTGCAGCGGTTCGTCTGAGGTGGTCGGGTTGAGTCGGCGAGTTGCACTGCCGAATTGTTCTGTACGGGTATCAAGGCGCTCCGCGCGGCGCGGGCCGGGGCGCGGCAACCGGCTCCTTCGGAGCCGCCGCCCCGGCGCAAGGGCGCCGGGGCGGAAAGTCAGCCGGCCCGAACCCCACGCCCCGCCCCGCGCGTGACCCTCGGTCAGCAAGGTGACCCGGTGACGAGTCCCGGAGATGACCGGGACCAGGACGACAACGTCTTCCTCCCGTCTCTTCCCACCTCGTAACGCCTCACCGCGGAAGGGTCTGCGGTCGGCTCTAGCGAGTTGCCGAACGGAACCCGTCGGCCGCTCTCGGGTCCGGAGGCGGGGAAGGGTGAAGGTGAGGGAGGGGGCGGTGGGTGGGGGGGTTGGGGTTAGAGCTGCCTCCGGCGGGGGCCAGACGACTCCAGGATGGAGTTGCCGAACGGTTCCGGGTTCGTGGGTGGTGGGGGTGGGATGCCATCCCCTCCACCGCCGACCCAGGCAAGCCGAGCAGACCAGGGCCAGGGTGACAAGGTCGTACGTCCAGTAGGGCGCTCCACCTTGTCACCCTGGCCCTGGCCCGCTCCACGGAGTGTGGGTCGGCGGCGGACGGGATGGCAGAGGTGAGAGCGCCGGCAAGTCCGGCTACCGTGCTCACGTATGGACTGGAGTCAGATTGGAGCCGGCCTCGTCGGCGCCGTCGTAGCCATCGCGCTTAAAGGAATTGTCGACTGGTTGAGGGAAGGTCGGCGGCAGAAGCATGAGCGCGGTATGCGACTGCTCGACCGGAAGATTCAGGCGTCGGCCGACTTCATGGGAGCGGCGGAGCGCCTCTGGCGGGCCGAGTCGGGACGCCTGACTGCGGCCTACAGCCTCGACAACAGCCGCGGTCAGGGAGACGCCGTCTACCAGCAGCATCTCGCCAAGTACAACGAGGCTGTTGAGGCCACGAAGTCCCCCTGGACAGACGGCCAAGCTACTCTCTCGACGGTCCGGCTGCTGATGCCTGAGGCGACGTCGGAGTGTGACGTCTACTTCGAGGCATGCAAGAACGTGGACTTCCCAGACAAGACAAGAGATGCACGTGACGCTGCTCGTATCGAGGCGGAAAATGCCCTCCGCTCCGCACTCAGGTGAAGCAAGTCTTGATCCTTGCAAGGCAGTTCCCGCGAGGCAGCGAGATGCTGGGCGGCAAAACGTCTTCACCGTCATCGCGTTCCCGCTAGTTGCCGTGGAGGCTCGTGGAACACCGGACCAGGCTAGGCTCCGCTACACAACGAGAACGGCCCCGGAGTGCGCTTCCGCAGCTCACGGGGCCGCCTCTGTACCTGGTGCTGATAGAGGGCCCGAACCTCTGCAGCTTTCGCGACGGATTTGAACGGAACGTATTTCCGCAATTCCCGCAGCAGGAGTAGGTGTTGCTCAGCTGCTTCCATCCTCCGCCCGCCGAGTACCTGCATCCTCCACCTCGCCGGAGCCGCCCGGGGGTCTTTCGCATGTCCGATCCTCTTGGACTTGCTCACTACGCCGGTCAGAGTCCGAATCTTTGCTCGCCTCTGACATCACTCCTTGCGCCCGCATGTGGAACACCGATTGAGCGACAATGCGGAGGCACAGCCACCAAGCGTATACCGAGCTATGGCTCCAAGCCTCCGCGTCGGTTGCTAGGCCATGAGCCAAGTTGTTCCGGAGGTTCGGACCCTGCTGCTCGCAAAGCAGGGCGCGTAGCTCAAGGGCTAGGCCAGGCCCGAGGAAATCATTGGCCTCGGGCATCCTCAGGAGCGCCGACAATCCCTTTTCGGTCTCTACCCCCATTTCATCAACAAGCAAGGTGTAGACACCGTTCCGCTTCAATCCCTGACGCACCAATTGTTCAAGCTGTGGGACTAAAATAAAGGCGGATGAAGCAAAATCGCCATTAAGGCCGTGCCATAGACCCAGGGCCCACAGTGCCTCCTGCCGTGCAGGAACAAATGGACACTCCTGGCATATTTCCAAAAGATTGGACCTAGTGTACCGATGCTCCATAACGATCATTGCATGTGCGGGCAAGATCCGACCTTGACTTGCGATCTGGACCCGCATATCCAGCTCTCGCATCACCTCGGACCATACCGCCGGCTCCACCGCATCTGGATCCGTAACTACTTGGCTGCCGGATGGCTCGTCCACCGGTGAACTTCCGGCGTTGGAGGCAACCTTACGGCCATCGTGCGAGAAAGTAGAGCTGCTGAAGAGCCGCGCAATGCTGCCGCGGACCCGCTCCGTAGCCGAGACAAAAATTCGCTCAGGATCAACGATCGAGTGAATGCTGCCGAGGCGGGCAAGGGCTTCAAGTGGTTCGGCACCCTGGACGGCTGCACGGGCGCCTTCGATGTAGTCAGTGAGATCGATGCCTTCACTCTCGAATGCGACCATCTCATCAAGCGAGTTTAGGCGGTTCTCCTCCAACAACTTACGCAACTCGGCCAGTTGGATATCAAGACCTGCGGCCGTCCGATACTTATTGGGCAGCGAGGTAAGCGTGGCTATCGCCCTCTCGAAGAAGTGGCTGGCAACCATGGCACTCGGTGACTCGCCGGAGAGGCGCTGCTTCGCTTCTGCAGCATAGGCTTCCGCCACCGCAGCTTGGCACTGGTTGGCGGCTTCCCCATCAGCGATGCGCTTATACCAAGCAGCAGCTTGGCGGTTCAGCGCTCGCGCCAAGCGCTGATTTCCGTTACCTGCGGCGTCCCCAGCTAGAGACCGGCAGTGGTCTGCTACCGAACGCATATCATTGGGATTTGGGACGCGTATGCCAAGAAGGAGAGCTGAAATTTGTACGGTCAGGAAGGAGTCATTGATGCTTGCAGCTAGGATTCGCGCCTTGAGTGCCTCGCTCATTTCCTCGACGCGTCGGCGCTCTGCCTTTCCTCTCCGTAGCCCTAACTCCAAAGCGCGCCGCCAGGACTCCTCGCCGCCGTGATACCACGACGATGCCTCCAGTGGACTCTCGCGATACGCATCGATGGCCGTGGCCAGCAGGACGGCGTCTTTGCGATCACCATAAGTCCAGGCGATATCGGCCACGCGCGCACGGAGCGCCGCATGCTCAACGAGGGCCGCCAAGCTTGCTAGAACCCCCAGCTGCTTAGCCGTTAGGTCCGATGGCACGGCCGAACGGTGAGTAGGGGTCTGAATCACGGGAGCGAAAGGATCGAGCCAATTGTCGGGTACCAGCATCGGCGAAGATGCGATTGCCAGGGCATCGAGGACCAGCCGCTTGAAATCCCCGACTTCGACCTCCCGCGCCGCTGCTTGAAAGCGAAACGACATCGAGCTAATGTTATTGTCTTCGCTAGCCTCTACTACCGAGTTCCACCAGCTGGGGTCAATCAGCTCTGGCGAGGAGGTTGGACGTTCAGATTCGGCCATGACTTACCAATCGTTCGCGATCCCACCGCCGGAACGGTCCTTCAGGTTAGCAAGTCGGTCTTGGCGCTGGCATCCTCAATTTAGTTGGCCAGGTGATCGACCGTCCAGGCATCCATGCCAGCTGCACGAGCCGGCCCTCCTTCGGCGCGTGCGGCACGGCTCACCGCCCTGGACATGATCGTGCGGGCCGCCGATTTACGGTTTCCCGGCGCCACCGCCCAGTCCTACCGTCGTTACATGACCGCGACTGCAACCGAGGAGCAGCAGCTGTTTGCCGAGATGTTCCGGCACCTCGACAAGATCGAACCGTGGCTGAAGCGCATGGACCCTGAAGGGCCGCGCGCGCGTCCTCAGGAGCGCAGCGATCTGAGCCGCGACGACAAGGAGGTTCACCCGCATCAGCTCAGCCAGGCCGCCTGGCACGCGCTCTCTCACGCTGTCGACCATCTGCATTGCCTGCGCACACTCCTAAAGGACGCGCATGTGATGCACATGTACGCCCCGTACTCCCTGGCCCGCGCCGCCCTGGAGAACGCGAGCGCGGCCGTGTGGCTGCTCGCCCCGGACGACCGCGCCGCGCGGATCCTGCGCCGGCTGCGCTTTACCGCGCTCGACATCCGCGGCGGCGAGGCGATGCAGAAGCTGCTCGGCGTAACCGGGCCGAGAACCGAAGCGGAGCGCCTGGATCAACTGAAGGCGATCGCGAAGCGGCGGGGCATCGATGAGAGTGCGGCGATCAAGCACGTCGGCTATGCCGAAATCGTCAAGGCGGCCGGCGACACCATGCCAGGCGGCAACAAGCCGTATCTGCTCACCTGGAAGATGTGCAGCGCCATCGCGCACGGAGACCTCTGGGCGACGCTCAACGTCGTAAGCCGGACGGAGCTGCCCGGCGCGCCGGCAGGCGTCGCCCACATGCGGATCACGGCGAACGCCCAGAGCCTGTTCTTCGCTGTGTTCTTCGCCGTCGCCATGACCACCGCCGGCTGGCATCTGTACGACCGCCGCAGCGGACGTCGCGGACGGTAACCAACCCCGACCCTGGGTCGTGTAAAGGGTGCTAGGCGGGTGCTCTGTTGCCCGGCTAGGGCATGCTCAACCCGCTACCCGCCGATCACCTGTGCACGACCAACTAGCGACACCTCCACTCGACGTCGAAAGGATGACCATGGCCAGCAGGACCCCCCGCCACATGCCCGCTTGCAGGCACGTTGAGGTCGGCACTCAACTCCAGGAAGCCCGCGACCGGCTCGTCCACCTCGTGGTCGAACTGTCCAACGCCTACCCGAAGTCGTCCCGACAGGTAAGGGCCGCCGAACGGGCTCTGAGTGGGCGTTTTGATCGTTCCCGCTATGTATTGCTGCTTTCGTGGGTCTGGTCGGCGAGGCGTCGGCAGGGTCGAATGATCACCACTGCGGCCAGGTTCGCCTGATTGATGCCGATGCAAGATGCCCTGCTTTGATCCGCAGATCGTGTCTGGTTCACGAAAGTTCGGGAATCGTCGGACCCAACCGCAATCCACCCCGGAGTCCACAGTAGACATGTTGCATGGCCGAGCGACCTGCCTACCCCTCCGACCTGTCCGACGCCCGCTGGACGCTGATCGCACCACGGCTGACCGCCTGGCGCCAGGCCCGCACCGACGCCGGTATCGGCGGACGTACCGCCACCCACGATCTACGGGAGATCTTCAACGCGATCCTCTACGTCAACCGCACCGGCATCGCCTGGCGCTACCTGCCGCATGACTTCCCGCCCTGGCAGACCGTCTACGGCTACTTCACCGCCTGGACAGGCGACGGCATCTTCACCCAGCTCAATTACGACCTCACCGGCCTGGCCCGCACCAAGGCCGGACGGGCCCCGCAGCCGTCGGCCTGCGTCATCGACACCCAGAGCGTGAAGACCTCCACCAACGCACCACTGGCCAGCCAGGGCATCGACGCGGGCAAGAAGATCGTCGGACGCAAACGCGGCATCGTCACCGACACCCTCGGCCTACTCCTCGCCGTCATCGTCACCGCCGCCAGCGCCAGCGACAACACCATCGGCATTCACCTCCTCAACCAGGCCAAGACCACCCACCCCGCCCTGGCCAAGACGTGGGTCGACGCCGGCTTCAAGAACAAGGTCATCGAACACGGCGCCACCCTCGGCATCGACGTCGAGGTCGTCGCCAAAGACCCGCACATCAAAGGGTTCTCGGTGGTCAAACGCCGATGGGTCATCGAACGCACCCTCGGCTGGATCATGCTGCACCGGCGCCTGGCCCGTGACTACGAAGCCCTACCCGACAACTCCGCCAGCATGATCCACATCGCGATGATCGACAACCTCACCAAACGGGTCGCCAACGAAACCACCCCAACCTGGCGAGACGACTGAAGATCGCATCACTCGGGTCTGTGGATCTAACGGTGTTTCCGGCCTGACCCGCCAGGCGTTGTGCCTGGTGAGGAGGGTGCCGTGATGACCGCGACACTGAACGACCAGACCGGACGCAAGAAGCGGCCCGAGCCCTCGCCGGAGGCGAAGGCCGCCGCCGAGCTGGTGCGGGCCGCGAAGGAACAGGGCCTGTCGCTGACCGGCCCCGACGGGCTGCTCAAGCAGCTGACCAAGACGGTCCTGGAGACCGCGCTGAATGAGGAGATGACCGAGCACCTCGGCTACGAAAAGCACGATGCGGCGGGTATCGGCTCGAGCAATATTCGTAACGGCTCCACGCCAAAGACGGTGCTGACCGACGCATCGGGGCCGGTGCAGATCGACGTGCCCCGGGACCGGGCCGGCACGTTCGAACCACAGATCGTGCGCAAGCGGCAGCGGCGCCTGTCCGGGGTCGACGAGGTCGTGTTGTCCTTGTATGCCAAGGGCTTGACGACCGGGGAGATCTCGGCGCACTTCGCCGAGATCTACGGGGCGTCGGTGTCGAAGGAGACCGTCTCGCGGATCACGGACAAGGTGATCGAGGAGATGACCGACTGGTCGCACCGGCCTCTGGACGAGATTTACGCGGCGGTGTTCATCGACGCCATCGTGGTCAAGGTGCGGGCTCTGTCGCTCGTTGTGTGAAGGGGTCAGTGTGCGAGCAGGACGCGTTTGCGGAGTAGG